>CAUFVC010000155.1:0-5770 GCA_959029275.1 uncultured Eubacteriales bacterium
GGAACCTTGGCGTAAGCTTCCTGTAGAACGCAGAAGGAAGGGAAGGGGGCTTCCCAGGCCCACCCATTGGTGAAGGCCTCATGCCGCAGGGAGTCCTCTGTGCGGCCGGAGACGATGCCAGCGATCCCCCCTGCGGCGATGAAGCGGGTTAGATAGTCCAACAGCTCCTGACTGAAAGCAGGCTTGCCAGCGGAATAATCCAGCATGGTCCAATCGTAATCCAGGGCCAGCAGCTTAATCATACGCCATCCACCCCCAGCGGCGCCGTACTCCATTCACACCCGTTGATCCACTCGCCGCACCCGGCGATGGAGGCGAATCCGACAAAGAGCTCTCCCGCGTCCCCATCTTCCACAAAAATGTCCAGAATATTCCAACCGCTTTTCATGGTAAACGGGGCGACGGGAGCGCTCCGGTGAAAGGCTGGAACGTATGTGAGGCCATCATGGCTGAGGATCGGCGTGCCCTTTAGAGAGGCGGTTAGCTTGCGCGTGCCCTGAACGGTTATGCGGCAGAGCCCTTTTCCCGATGGAAATTTGACGGCAGTGCGGTAGTGATAGGCTCCCTGGGGTACAAGCTGAAAATTTTGCCGGGCTTCGATAGCTTCCCAGTCATGGGAGGACTCTGCTTTTCGCACCCATGGGATTGTCAGAACGAGCCCCGCCTCCTCCTGCCAGCGCGATCCGTCGGAGCGCTCCAGGACAAAGAGAAGGGGATTGTAATTGGGCCGGCGCTTGGCGCAGGAGCCAGGGGTAATTGCCACAGGCAGCGCGACTTCCTCCAGAGGGCGGATGTGCAGAGAAAAGGTGGACGGAGCGATCTTCCAGCCAAGGGGAACGTGGAGGCATAAGGTCCCGTCAAAGGTTGAGGGGCTGCTATTGCGAAGTTTGACAGTGAAATCACCCGGCACATTGGGCTCTAAGGCTACAGCGGAAGGGTACTGTAGGAGTATCGCCAGGGGAGAGAGGGCCACCAGAGATTCAGCGGAGCCGCGATCCCACTCGATGACGCAGGGGGACGGAGTCCAGGGGGCGGGAAGCGGCATTTTCAGCGCTGTCTCCGGTATATGGGTGAGCTGCATGGAGCTGTGGTAAAATGCAAGGGCCTGTGGACAAAGGGAGGCGATAATCTCACAAAAGGAGGAGATGGAATCCGGCTCATGGATGCCTACGATGCAGTCCGACAGGACCAAGTCCTCTCCGATGGGCTTCAACCACCGACTCTCGATCTCATCCGGATGCAGGATCCCCATGATGGCGCCCAGGGTTGCGCAAGTGCAGTCGGTGTCGTAGCCGAGACCGGCGGCTGTGCAGACGGCCTTGGAGAAGTCCTGTTGGCCGGCAAGCCAAGCCAACAGGATGAAAGCCAGGTTGATGGATACGTCGGTCCAGTTGTCAGAGGGATAGGTCTGGAGGATTCGAGCGCGGATCGCCAGCGTATCAAGGCCCTGGCTCCACCAGTCCATCACACTTTGCAGTGCGCGGTATAAACGTCCGTCAGGGCAAATGCAGGACATTCCTGTGTACACCAGTGTCGCAAGATCGCACTCCACAAAGGCGAGGCTTTCCACGGCAGCCAGAAACATGGCGGCATCGATGCCATCCTCCGCGTGATCCGTGCAGGCATCCTCCCGGGCGAGGGCAGCGGCGAGGGTGGGATCCCCCGGCGCTAAGCAGGCCCACAGTTCGCTGCGGATGGCCGCGCCCATGCCGCCGTGGAACTTATTGTTATAGAGCCCGCTCAGAGGGGCATACAGCCCGGCCAGGGTGTTATGCCGTGCCACGCCGTACTCATCCGGAAAGTCTAGAATGTGGCGTCTCCAAAGTTCCCCCAAGTGCCGGCGATTGACAGGAAAGCCGTACCGCAAAATTGTCTCCAGGTTGACGACCTGGAGATCCAGATCATCATTGGGGACCATGCGGGTTGGAACCGGATCGTAGAAGGTTACGGTGCGCGTCTCCAAGTTTCCCTCGTACGGCATTCCCAATGTTCCGCCCACGGTCTTTCCCAGAAAACAGCTGCGGAGCTTTTTGTGATAGATTGAATAGGATAGAGTCATAGAAAGTCCCCTTTCGAAGTTTCCCAAATTATATCACACAGGGGGGAAATTGGAATGACCAAGACTGACATTCTTGGTTGACTATTTTCAACATTTCGTGCATACTAGAGGGAGAAAAAGCACACCAAGGAGAAGCGCCCATGACCCAAGAACAATTAAAAGAATGGCTATTTAGCTTCGCAGTGGAGGATCGTGATCGGGACAGAAGACCTCAGGAGGAAGCCATCGATCGCGTGTATCCCAACGGAAAAAAGTTTACAGATTCCTTCTTCGTCTTTCAAGAAGGACAGAAGGTCGCCATCTGCCGCCATCCCCGATTTACAACCGGCGAGTATCATATGCACAGTTTTGTTGAGATTTTGTACATATACAGCGGGAACTGCGTTCATCTTGTGGAGGGAAAGGCGATGCAGATGGCCACAGGGGATGTGTGCATGATCGCGCCGGAGATCTACCACCTCATTGAAGCGTGCGACGGAATCATCATTAATATCCTGGTCACAAGAGAGTATCTGACATCGCTATACCCTGTCGCGGAGGAGGAGGATAATCCGCTGTCAGAGTTTCTCGGCGGGATTTTATATGGGACGAATCGCAAAAAATTTCTGTATATGCAGTGTCCGCCCTGCGAACCGATGAAAGCTCTGGTGGAGAAAATGATTGAGGAGAGCGTGGAGTATGACCGCTACAGCAATCCCTGCCTGGAAGCCATGATCGTGCAATTTTTTGTCTGGATCCTTCGGACATGCACAGGGTGGCAGGGCGAGGAGGGGGAGTCCTGCTCCAAGGAAGAACGGATCGTGGAGATTCTGCAATACGTGCAGGATCATTACCGGTCCGTGACGATGGACGAACTGGCTAGGCGATTCAATTATACGCCCACGCATCTATGCCGTCTCTTTAAGCGGTACACCAATTCTTCTTTCAATAGGATCGTGATCGATATTAAGATGTACCATGCGTGCCGTCTATTGAGGAGCACGGCGCTTCCGGTACAGAACATTGCCTACGCGGTTGGCTACGAGAGTGTCGAGTACTTCCACCGCATCTTCAAACAGGTCATGAAGATGACGCCGCTGGAATATAAAAAGAATCCGCAGGTTTGGTGAGGAAAAAGGGCTGTAAAAAAAGCCCTTTTTTTAATTCTCATCCGGAAAACCCCGGAATAATCTTGGCTGAAACGGATTATTCCTCTTGTTTTACTAGTAGGACATACATAAAATTAGGGTATTCAATACGAGATTGGAGAGGAGAATGAAACAAAATGATGCTGAATGACAGAATTCCACTTCAGATCGGCGGATTTCATGACCATTGGCTGAGGAACGGAACCGATAATGCCACTCTGTTGGCGGCCGCTGCGCAGTATTACCATTACGATTTTATCTGTCTGATGGATGGCTTTCGCCGAGAAGTCGAACAGTTCCGGCAGACGGTGGAGAGCTGGCTGCCCGGATTTCGTGTATTTCTTGGGGAAGAACGGTTTTACGGGTGGGGGCATCTAGTGACGGTTCAAAACCATTTTTCCGGTCAGGATCCGAAAAATCCTGACATTCCGGGAGAGATAGCAAGGAACCGTGCCGGCGGCGGTTTTGTGGCGTTGGCGCACATTGAATACCCGACTACGGAAGAAATGGTATTGTCCAAAGGGATGCTTGATCATCTGATTGATGAAAATATAGTGGATGCGGTTCAGTTAGGCGGAACGCCAGCTGGCTGGAAATGGTTGGAGGCCAGAGCGCAGGCCGGAAAGCGGCTTCCGCTGATCGGCGGCTGGGATTCCCATCTGATCCAGGAGAAAAAGGGGCTGACGGATGTGCTTTATGGCGCAGTCAGCCCCGCCGGGCACATTGATTCCGCCCCGGCGATGCGCACCATCGTTTTTGCAGAGGATGCTTCTTTTGAGACCATCTGTCAGGTCGTCCGGGAGGGGAAAAGTGTTCTGGAAGAGGTGGAAACAGGACAACTTTTCGGGTCTCCCAAGCTGGTGCGCATCCTGCAAGAGAACGGGTATTTGGAGACAATGCAAAGATTGGATGAGGCCTATGCGGCGTTGAATCTCCAATGTGAAGCCTTGGTAGCGGGAGGGGAGGCATCACTTCGCTTTCCGGGAACAGGGACAGCATGGCTTCCGGCCGACCGTGAGCTGACGCCGCGCGCGGTGCCGGCGGAGGATGGAACGGTTCGGTTTTCTTCGATTCCGATGCCAGTCTTTCAGGATGAAAGCTATCTCCCCATCGCCTGGCAGGGGCAGGGGCGAAAGCGGATGTGGGCGGTTCGTGTGTATAATGATATTCAATTGGTATGCCAGACGGAGAGAGGAGTTAACGGTCCGGAATTGGCGCTGTATTCCAAAGCGCCGTTCTACGGAACAATCTCGGTGCAGGAGCCGGTCATGCTGGAAAAAAACGTACAATGTGGCGGCGGAGAGGTGCTGCGCATTGCGGTGCCGGAGGCATGTGGCTGGCGCTTTTCATATCGGTTGACTTTGCGGTCCGATAGAGGCACGGTCCGGGAATATTGCGGGCGCGGGGCGTTAATTGAAGCGCCGGAATTTCACGGTGATTGGGGGAGCTGCCCCGAATATGCTGTGGACCGGGAAGAGTTTTGCGGAGGATATGGCGCGGGACGGAGGCCATATCCGGGACCGAATATTTTTTCGGCACGGCTGCGGTTTGCCTGGGATGCAGAGTATTTTTATTTGCGAACCGAGTATACAGATCCCATTCCGATTCCGCCTCCCGCCGGAAGATTTATGTACGAAGGAGACTGCGCGCAGCTGGCGCTGGACCCGCTGAATCGGAAGGGGAGAACGCGGAAGAATGACTGCGAGTTCAATATCGGTCTGCCGGAATGCGGGCCGCAGGTCTGGCGGGTCAATATGCCGTTAGAGCTGGCTATCGCCCGCGGTCTGCCGGAGCCACAGCATCAGACAGAAGTGAAAGACGCCCATGTGGATGTACAATGGCAGCCCGACGGGCGGATTGTGACAGCAGCCATCCCGTGGGGCGAGATATGTTCCGTCCCGGTTCAAGCGGGGCTGTACATGGGGATTTTTCTACAGCTGCAGAACGATAACGGTCAGGGGCTGATCGACGCCCTGGAATGGCCATGGACATTTCCCGGCATGTGGATGATTCCGGAAGAGTGGGGAACGCTGGCATTGTGTCCGGCGCACCGGCAGGAGCATGACGAAATATAACGTCAAAAGTTGACTTATTTCAACATACCATTGGAAAATTGTATAATATCACGGGGAATCAGGGAACGAAAAAGGCGTGAGACAGCATGATTGATATTAGATGTGCGGAGATGTCGGAATAATCTTGGTTAAAACGGATTATTCCTCTTGTTTTGGTTGAACCAAATAACTAAAATAAAGAGTGTAAACACCGAAATAAATGGCAATTCTGATAGAAATGCTGGGAAGGGGACAAGAGCGTGAATTTGCTGCGAAATTCTTGGAAAAATCGATGGCTGGTTGTGATGTCGCTGCCAGCGCTGATCTTATTCATAATGTTCAGCTATATTCCTATGTTCGGCTTAGTGCTGGCCTTTAAGAAATTTGACTATTCCAAGGGAATATTTGGAAGCCCATGGTGCGGGCTCAATAACTTCCGGCTGCTGTTTATTTCGGGGCAGACCTTCTGGCGATTGACGCGAAACACGGTGGGGTATTACCTGCTGTTTACCGTCACAGGAACTATCGGG
>CAUFVC010000156.1:0-5750 GCA_959029275.1 uncultured Eubacteriales bacterium
CATATGGAGCGTAGGAACAGATGGAAAGCAGAGAAGTTGACAGCGCGGAGCCATTCTGCTGATAGGACCAGATGACCAGCGCAAAACTGGTCATGGCGCTGCCGAGGGATGAGAGGGATTGTGTTGACCACAGGATCAAGAACATCCGTAAATCGTGTATTGCTTTTCTATAGGATTGCATTTGACATTGCCCCCTGTGAAGGATTCTATCCTAATTAGTATAGCAGCTGCACAGGCGCGGGGATAGAGAGAGAACAGCTATAAATAAAAATTCTACAGCTATCGAGTGTGCGGCGGGCCGGGAAAATGTACAGCCCTGTGAAAATTAAGCTATCAAGCTAATTATACACACTAAATCCTTGACAGGAGCGAACACGAGTAGTATTATAAATATAAATCAGAAGGGGGAGAGTCAATGGCCAATGTAACGATAAAGGATATCGCCATAGCGGCAGGTGTCAGCCATCCAACGGTATCAAAGGCGTTGAACAATGCCCCCGGGGTTAGCGACGAGACGCGGAGAAGGATTCTAAAGCTAGCCGCACAGATGAACTACGTTCCGAATATGGCTGCCAGGAGGCTGGCCAATAAGGGAAATCGAAGCATAGGCTTTATCTGGCCAAAAGCGGAAGGTATTTTTTTCTATCATTTGGTCAATGCCCTTCAGGAGGAAGCGGGCGCCCGAGGCATCGATGTGCTGGTATCCATGTCGGATTCGGTGACGGCGCTGAGGACATTTCACGAGCATTTCATCGATTTCGTTTTATGCTGGTTCTTTCCGGATTGGCGCCCTTCGCTGGACTTCATAAAGGAAAAGGAGCGGTATCCCGGTCAGATTGCCATTGTCGGCGGAGGTTCGCTGGACGGAGCGCACCAGATCGCCATAGATCGAAAGCAGGGCGTCTACAATGCGGTTACCTACCTGGCCGGACTGGGCCACCGGAAGATTGCGTTTATCGGGGAGGAAACGGACAAAAGCGACGGCTATCTGAAAGGCGTTTTTGATGCCAAGCTGAATTTTGACGCCTCCTATTTTATTAAATTAGAAAATACATATTATGGAAGTTTTCTGGATAACCGTAAGGAATTGAGCCAAAAGTTTGCCGCCCTTTGGGATGCCCCTACGAGGCCGACGGCCTTGATCCTCGATTCCCAGGACACTTCATTCGGACTTATCAATATTCTGCGGGAGTGGAATATCTCCATTCCAAGGGATGTGTCGGTCATCAGTTACGATGACATTCCGGAGATGTCAATCTATGAAGTCCCGATGACCACCTGTGGACCCTCTGTGCGCACCATCGTGGATGAGATTATCGATCTCTATGAGACACAGATGACGGAGAATGCGGATCACAAGAAGAGAGTTTGCCGGCAAATTACTCCGGAGCTGAACCTCCGGGATTCGACGAGGGAGATTACCGGATACAATCACTGTCAATAAAAGGTAAACGCGGAGGCGGTTCAGATACCTCCGCGCGTTTTTTATTTGATGGTTGCGGGACAGAAAAGGGAGGACAGGGATCAAGCGTGAGGAAGAGAAAAAATGAACGCACAGAGAAATTGAACCGGCGGTTTGAACGCGACGACGAGGGTCGCGTCATCGTCAATATGACCGTAAATGATGACAGCAGCTTTCTATCTACCTTTTCCGAAAATAATACGCCGGTCATCAGCGGGGATGTGGCGGAGTTTATTGAACATATCACAAATGCGGTTCCAGTGACGGAATCGCTGACATTGAGGATTCATAGCAACTGTATTGACGAACAGGAGCAGGTGCTTTATCAGGCGGCGGTCAAAGAATACTATTCCAGGATACAGATCGCCAATGATCGGGAATTGAAACGCAATAATATTATCGTGCTGCTTTTGACAATGGCGGGGATTCTCGTTCTCGCACTGAAGATCTGGCTGGAATGCCGGACCAGCAGCGTGATCGGGGCGGAGGTCATTGATATCGCCGCATGGGTCTTTCTGTGGGAGGCGGTCGACGTCAGCGCATTTCAAAACCGTGCCCTGCGGTTCAAGCGCAGGCGGTATCTTTCGTACCTGTCCATGAAAATCGAATATGTTCCAGCCGCAGAACAACCGGGAGGCTGCTATTCGGTTTGACCCTGCCTGCGGTCATGAGGGACAAGCTCGAATGACTGCGATATGGCATTTTTATCTATATGAATACGGACGCATGAAAGACAGTTGACTGATGATGATTGTCTTTTTTTGCTGATTCTTAAGTACGGGCAATTATCCATAAAGCGGTAGTTGCCTTTTTTAATTGGAGAAATCTAATAATGAACAATGTAGATTTCATCAGGGAATTATTTTTGCGGATTTTTGTAATTTTGTGATAGACATAGCATAATAATATACCAAATACTTCCTGTTCGTTTGGGGAGTTTGATATCGTATGTTTACAAAATGGCAAGATTTTATCCAAAAATGGCAACAATTTTGGTTTCAAAGAAAAGAAAAACAGGTTAAAATGTTAAGTAAAGTTTCGAGTAAAAGGTGGAGATGATATGGCGCAATTAGGTAAATTGCAAAAGTCCAAAACCGCAGTGAAGCCCAAACGGAAAAGCATTTTTAAGGATTTTTCCAGCAGAGAACTGCTTTTGCTTTGTATTCCAGGTTTGATTGGACAGATTTTGTTCTACTATATTCCCACAGGGGCATCCATTCTCATGCCATTCAAGGATTACGATTACAAATTGGGGGTGTGGGGAAGCGAATGGTGTGGGCTGAAGAATTTTACATGGATCTTTAAGTCCATATCTCTGGGGCGGATTATGCGAAACACAGTCATATACGGGTTTTGGTTTTTGTTCATCGGCCCCATCTGCAACATTATCATTGCGCTGCTTCTCTTTGATGTGAAAAAGAGGTCGGCCCTGAAGCTGTACCAGACGGTGATGTGTTTTCCGAACTTCATGTCCATGGTTGTCGTAAGCTTTATCACCTATGCCATCCTGAGTCCGAGATTCGGAATTCTCAACGATATCCGGAATTTCTTTGGAATGGGCAGTATCGACATCTATACCGTAGTGCCCGCATGGCCGCTGATCCTGACCATCGTCAATGTCTGGCTGGGGATCGGGATGGGGAGTATGCTTTATTTTGCAGCGCTGATGGGGATCGACACCGCGCTCTTTGAGGCGGCGCAGATTGACGGGGCGAGCCACTGGCAGCAAACTCGGTACATATCGCTGCCCCATCTTGTTCCTATCTTCTGTCTTATGTTGATCCTCGGCTCGCCGGGACTGATCGGCGGCAGCTTCGACTTGTTCTACTTAATTCCCCGCGATGTCCAGACTCTCTACCCTGTTACGGATATCTTGCCGACATACCTTTTCCGAGCCCTGAAGGAAGGCAACTATGCAAAGGGTTCGGCGGTGGGCTTCCTGCAGTCGATTTGCAGCACGATCCTCATTGTGGGTTCAAATCTCATCGTCAAGAAAATTTCGCCGGAGAATTCGTTGTTTTAAGGGGGAGTCTGTCATGAGCGCTATAGCTGTTAAAAGAAGAAAGGTCCGGCTGTCGACAGTGTTGCTGCACACTTTCTTCATCTTATTATCGCTGTGTTATATACTGCCAATGCTGTTGGTCATTGCAACTTCGTTTACCAGTGAGGATGCGATCCTCACGGCGGGATTCCATATATGGCCCGTTGAGTTTTCCACGGCTGCGTATCGCATGATTTTCCACAGTCCTACCACGATTGCCCGCGCCTACGCCGTCACGTTTATAACGGCCGCTGCAGCGACGCTGCTGTCGCTTACCGTGACGAGCCTGTCCGCCTATCCTCTGTCGAGGAGCAATTTCCGGTTTAAAAAGATTTTTGTCGCGTCTTACCTGCTGAGCATGCTCTTTGGCGGAAGCATGATACCAACATATATCATTTATTCAAGATACTATCACCTCAACAATACGATCTGGATTTACATTTTGCCGTCTATGTGTGCCGGCGGCTACGGCGTCTTTATGTTCCGCACCTTCTTCCGGAGCATTCCGGAGTCGCTGTTTGAGGCTGCCAAGCTGGACGGGGCGAAGGAATTGTATATATTCTTTCGCATCGTAATCCCGCTGTCCACTCCAATCGTTGCCACACTCGGTTTTCAGGGCTTCGTGGGGGGCTGGAACAACTATCAGACGGCCCTGGTCTATATTCGGGACAGTAAGCTGTACACGCTGCAGTACCTGCTGAACCGGATCCTCAATGAAACCGAGTTTCTCAAATCCCTGCAGACCGGGCAGAGCAATCTCTCGCCTATTGTCCAGGACGATATCTTGAAGAAGGCGGCGCCGACAGAGTCGCTGAAGTTCGCCATGTGTGTCGTTGCCGCCGGGCCGATGATCTGTATCTTCCCGTTCTTCCAGAAGTATTTTTCAAAGGGAATGGTCGTCGGGTCTGTAAAGGAGTAGTACCTCATCGGTCACATCATCCGACGGATGATATGATAAATACTATTTTTAGAAGTAGGAGGAGACAAAATATGAAAAAGGCAATATCCTTATTGCTCGCCATGCTGATGGTCATTGGATGCTTCGCCGGCTGTAAAAAGGACGACGGAAATTCCAGCGCTTCGGGTGGCAACAGTTCCACGCCGGCGAATAACAGCGGCAGTGAGAGTGGCAATGACAGCTCTGGCGCCGAGGAACTGAAACCTGTAACTCTCAAAGTATGGTCTGGATATGGCGCAACATATCAGGATACCGACAAGGTATACGAGAAATTCAACGAAGAACTGGCCAAAGTCCTACCCAATACGACGGTCAAGTTTACACAGATCAGCAACGATGACTACCAGACCCGTTGGGCACAGATGCTCGCCAGCCACGAGGTCGTGGATCTCGCCTGGACCACAAGGGATCCGGAGGATGCCAAAAAAGGAAACGTGATCGCCCTGGATGACCTGCTGGCTGAATATGGCCAGGACATCGCCGACTTCCTCGGCGAGGATGCCATTAAGAACCACAGCACAGACGGCAAATTGTACTTCATCCCCACATGGCAGGGGTTAACCAGCGTTAACGAGGGAATCGCGTTCCCCAACGAGCTGCTCCAGTATGTCCCGGATACCTGGACGAAGGAACTGGGAGATGCGTATCATGAGTATGCGAAGAAATCTACGCCGGAGACGGCCAAAGTGATCCTTGACAAGATGGAGGAATACCTGGCAGCCCTGAAGGCCAACGATAAGTTGTATCTGGGAGTCTTCAACGCGCAGGGTATCACAGCGCCTCACCGCTCCACGCTGATCGAGTGGATGTGGTATCTCGACTGGACCGACGACGATTTCACCGTTACAGACATGTATGCCGAGGGCGGCCTTCTCTATCAGTGGTATGAGTATGCGGCCAAATGGTTCCAGGAAGGGTATATCCGCTCTGACATCGCCACAAACATGGACAGCACCGAGTGGAATGGTCCTCTGGGCGACACCAACTATGTAACGCGGTGGGTCAACTATTACTGCGGCGTCGAGGAAGAGGAAGCGCTCCTGAAGATTCGGTACGGCGGACTGGATGTCACCGTTGTTCCCATCTCTTTTGACAACTACATGAATCTGGGCGACGCCACCGGCGTGAGCATCCCCTTTACAGCGGAAAATCCGGAGCGCGCCATGATGTTCTACAACGAATTCTGGAAAAACGCGGAGCTGTATCAGCTGTGGTGCTACGGAATTGAAGGCGAGCACTACAACAAGAACACAGACGGCACGATTAGTATCGTGAAGGATAAGGACGGA
>CAUFVC010000157.1:0-5710 GCA_959029275.1 uncultured Eubacteriales bacterium
ACGCAGAGCAATTGTTGGAGCGGGTGCTGAAGCAAAAGAATGCCAAGAAAGGCGCATTCATCGTCATGAACCCGCAAAACGGCGAGATCTACGCCATGGCCAACTACCCAAATTTTGATCTAAACGATCCTTTTACCATCAACGACGAAGCTCTGGCTGAACAGTGGGATACCTTCAGCCAGGAAACACAGATGGACTATCTGAACCAGATGTGGAGAAATTTTTGTATCAATGACACCTATGAACCCGGTTCCACCTTTAAGATTATAACCGCATCGGCGGCTTTGCAGGAAAAGGTCGTCAGCTTGGACGATACCTTTACCTGCACGGGGAGTCTGACGGTGGCGGACCGGAGGATCCGCTGTGCCAAAACCACAGGCCACGGGACCCAGACCTTTGTACAGGGCGTGCAGAACTCCTGCAACCCGGTCTTCATGACGTTGGCGGCGCGGCTGGGAGCGGATCGGTTTTACCAATACCTAAAGCTTTTTCAGTTCGACCAAAAGACGGGCATCGATGTCCCCGGCGAAGCCATCGGGATCATGCACAAGCTTGAGAACGTGGGACCGGTGGAGCTGGCGACTATGGGATTCGGCCAATCCATCGCCATCACGCCGATGCAGCTCATGCGGGCAGCGTCCGCGGCTGTGAATGGTGGGAATCTAGTCACACCCCATTTTGGCGTCAATATTTTAGACAGCGAAGGAAACGTGCTGAAGGAATTGGAGTTCGAAACAGAAGAGGGGGTTATCTCAGCGGATGTCTCAGCGACGATGCGGGAGGTTCTAGGAACCGTCGTCTCTGAGGGGGGAGGCAAAAAAGCATATATCCCCGGCTATCAGATCGGGGGAAAAACGGCGACGAGTCAGAAACTGCCCAGAAGCTCAAAAAAGTATATTTCTTCTTTTTTAGGCTTTGCGCCTGTCAGCGATCCGCAGGTCATGGCACTATTGCTTGTGGATGAGCCGGAAGGCATCTATTACGGCGGAACCGTCTGCGCGCCCATCGTGCGCGAGTATTTCGAAAATATTCTTCCATACCTTGGAATCGAGCCGAACTACACAGAGGAGGAACTCAGCGGGGACGATGTCGGTACCTTTACCGTTCCGGGACTCCTGGGCAAATCATACAGCGAGGCTAAAACGCTAGCCAGCGAGATGGGATTTGAACTGGATGTACTCGGGGAAGGGGAAATTGTCATGGAGCAATACCCGGGAGAAGGCGAAGAGATCAACAAGGATGCCAAAGTTGTGATTTATCTGGAGTGATGGGGGATGGCGCAATGGATTGTTTAGAGCTGATGGAGGGGATCGACTATGAGGTTTTACAGGAGGGAAATCCACACCGGACTGTCATGGGAATTGAATACGATTCCAGGCGAATTCGCAGGGGATATGTGTTCGTCTGTCTGAGAGGAACGGTTGAGTCCGGCGTTCACTTTTTGAAGCAGGCGGCCTGCGATGGGGCGATTATGGCCGTCACACAGGAGGCGCCCGCGGAGATACCGGAGGGGCTCCGAGTCCTGCTGGTGGAGGATGTGATGCGGGTTATGCCGGTGATGGCCTCAACATACTATCACAATCCCTCCCAGGATTTATACCTGGCCGGGGTGACGGGGACCAATGGAAAGACCACGACGACGACGCTTATGTACCACATTTTTCAGCACGCGGGCGAGAAGACGGCTCTGGTTGGGACCATTGAAAATCGAATTGGAGCCTTGCGGTTGCCGGCGTACAATACGACGCCGCAGGCACTGGACCTACAGAGGCTATTTCGTCAAATGCAGGACGAGGGCGTAAAGTGGGCTGTGATGGAAGTATCCTCCCATGCCCTGGCCCTTCACAGAGTGGATGCGCTACAGTTTGACATCGGAGTTTTTACCAATTTGACCCTAGACCATCTGGACTTCCACAAAACGATGGAAGCCTATTTGGAGGCCAAAAGCCTGCTCTTTCGGAAAGCGCGCATCGGACTGTTAAATGCGGATGACCCTGCCAGCCGCGCCATCGAGCAAAAGGCAGAGTGCCTTCTGTATACCTATGGGTTGGAGGGCAGGGGAGATTTTCAGGCCCGAGATATCCGGATGTCGGCACAGGGATTTGAATTTTCCTGGTACCAGGGAGATACGCTGTTGGGGATCGTGGCGTATCCGGCACCGGGACGCTTTAATGTATATAACGTTTTGGCGGCGGCCAGCGCTTGCTATTTGGCGGGAGTGCCAAAGGAACAGATTATGGAGGCTCTCCGCATGGAAGAGGGTATGGTTAAGGGCCGGTTTCAGCGCTTGACAGCTGACGATGGTTTGACGGTCATTGTGGATTATGCCCACGCCCCCGATGGGCTGGAAAATGTGCTGTCCACCATCCATGAATTTGTCAGGGGGCGTGTGATCACCATTTTTGGGTGCGGGGGAGACCGGGATACGAGTAAGCGACCTATCATGGGAGAGATTGCCGGCCGAAATAGCGATTATTGCATCATGACGTCGGACAATCCGAGAACTGAAGATCCCCTTCGCATCCTGCATGAGATCGAGGCTGGAATTCGGAAAACGTCCTGCCCCTACGAGATGGTGGAAGACCGAAGGACCGCCATTGAGCGCGGCGTCAGGATGGCGAGCCCCGAGGATGTGGTCTTAGTCGCCGGAAAAGGGCATGAGGACTATCAGATCGTAGGGCGGCACAAAATTCATTTTGATGATGTGGAGGAGGTACTAAATGCCTTCAAACAGCGAAAAAATACCTAATTGTGGCAGAGGGAGCAAAGGTGACGAGCTATGAAACCCATGGAGATACTGGAGATTTGTCAGAAAGCTGGAGCAAGGCTGTGGGCTGGCGAGGGTACGGAGAGAATCCGCTCTGTGGTAATCGATTCCAGAAGAGTAGAGCCAGGTAGCCTATTTATCGCCCTGAAAGGGGATCGGACCGATGGACATGAATATCTTGAGCAGGCGTTGTCGCAGGGAGCGGCTGCCGTCATGGCGCAGGCGGACTATCTGCGGGCGCATCCCCTGTGCTGCCCGGCTGAAAAGGCGATCCTGGAGGTCGAGCATACGGATACAGCGCTGGAGGAGCTGGCCCGGATCTATCGAAGTCAATTTGAGCTGCCCATCATCGGCGTCACGGGGAGCGTTGGCAAGACATCATGCAAAGATTTGATTGCCGCAGCGCTGTCGGGCCGGATGCAGGTGCTCAAGACCCAGGGCAACTATAACAATAATGTGGGGCTTCCGCTGACGGTATTTGGAATCGAGGATGGGACCCAAGCGGCTGTGCTGGAGATGGGGATGGATCATTTTGGCGAGATCCACCGGCTGTCCAGGATCGCCCGTCCCTACATCGGCGTCATAACCAACATCGGGATTTCCCATATTGAGAATTTAGGCAGCCGGGAAGGTATCTTAAAGGCGAAGCTGGAAATCCTGGATTATATGGATCCGGAGGGCCTCCTGCTGCTCAACGGCGACGATCCCATGCTATATAAGCAAAGGGACAGGTATCCCCTTCGAACTCGATTCTACGGATTTGAAGAGCACAATGACGCGCGGATCTTGAATGCGGCTATGACGCCAGGCGGAAACCTTCACATCGAGGCTGTGTATGAGGGAGATCGCTATGATTTCATCGTCAATACGCCTGGACGGCATATGGCGTACAATGTTATGCCGGCGATCATGGCAGCCACGGCTTTGGGTTTGTCCAGGGACGAAATCCTGTGCGGGCTTGAGCAGTTTGTCCCAACCCAGATGCGGCTCAATGTTGTAAAGACTTCCCAGTATACCCTTATCGACGACTCGTACAACGCGAGCCCTGTGTCCATGAAGGCAGCCTTGGATACTCTGTCGGCTTTTCCGTGTACTGGGCGGAGGGTCGCCATCTTAGGCGATATGTTTGAATTAGGGGATTACGCTGTATTAGGCCATCGGGAGGTGGGGAATCACGCCGCTTCCATAGAAAATCTAGATGTCGTGCTCTGCGCCGGGAGCAATGCTTCCTATATTTACCAGGAAGCCGCAGAAAATGCGAGGCTGTGCTGCTACTATTTTGAGACGCTGGGAGATCTAAAGAAAAAACTTTTTGATATTTTACAAAAAGGTGATATAATATTGGTTAAAGCGTCTCGTGGCATGGCGTTTGACGAAATTTGCCAGATGATAAAATAAAGAGGTGGACTTAGGATGATAGAACAGGCTATTTACCCTGCAATTATTGCATTCATTTTGGAATTGATACTGTGTCCATTATTTATTCCATTGCTGTCCAAATTGAAATTTGGGCAATACATCAGGGCGGAAGGCCCGAAGGAACATTTGAAGAAGGCGGGCACCCCAACCATGGGTGGGATTGTCATTCTCTTGAGTCTAACCATTGCCTCTCTGTTTTTTGTGAAGGGCAATCGGGAGCTTTTGCCGGTTCTGCTGATCACGTGGGGCTTTGGCCTGATCGGTCTGCTGGACGACTTTATCAAGGTGGTCATGAAGCACAATCTCGGCCTCAAAGCTTGGCAGAAGTTTTCCCTACAGCTCATCGTGTCATGTCTGTTTGCATTGTATCTGTACCGGAGCGGTTTTTCAACGAAAGTTGAGATCCCGTTTACAGGTGGAAAGGCCTTGGACTTTAAGCTATTGTTTTATCCCTTTGTCGTCTTTATGATGGTCGGATTTGTCAATGGCGTCAATATGACCGATGGCCTGGACGGCCTTGCATCGGGCGTGACCGTGCTGGTCGCCACCTTTTTCGCGGTGGTCAGCTGGGGCAGGGGCAGCGGGCTTCTGCCGGTGGCGTCCGCGGCAGCGGGAAGCTTACTGGGATTTTTGCTGTTCAATACCTATCCGGCCAAGGTTTTTATGGGCGATACCGGGTCTCTGGCGCTGGGCGGTTTTGTCACGGCGCTGGCGTTTATGTTGGAGATCCCGCTGTTCCTCGTGATCGTGGGATTGATCTATGTGGCGGAGGCGCTTTCCGTAATACTGCAGGTGGGCTATTTCAAGCTGACCAAGGGAAAGCGCATCTTTAAAATGGCGCCGCTTCACCACCACTTTGAGCTGTGCGGGTGGAGCGAGACGAAGGTCGTCGCCGTCTTTAGCATTATCACAGCGATGCTGTGCCTGGTAGGTTTGCTGCTGGTTTAGAATGTGGGAGGGAAGAGCTTGAGCAAGGAAACAGAAGGAAAGTCGAAGGCGGAGATGAATTTTCAAAAGATGACGGTCTTAGTGGCCGGATTGGCTAGAAGCGGAGTGGCAGCGGCAAGACTGTGTACGCAAAAGGGCGCCACCGTTCTGGTCCATGATATGAAAAAGCGGGATGCGTTAAAGGAGGATACCCTTTCGCCGCTGGAAGGGCTGGAGATTCGGTATCTTCTGGGAGAAGCGCCGGGAGAGGAGATTCTGCGGCAGCTGGACTGTATGGTTCTAAGTCCCGGCATTCCTACGGACCTGCCCTATATACAGCGCGCAAGGGAACTGGGCGTGCCTGTGTGGAGCGAAGTGGAGCTGGGATACCGCTTCTGTGCAAGTCCCATTATCGGCATAACGGCCACCAACGGCAAGACGACCACGACGGCTTTGACAGGCCAGATCCTGCAAGCCTGGAAGCCAGGCAGCCAGGTAGCGGGCAATATCGGCATCGCAATTACTGAGATTGTGGAAACCCAGGGACCAGTCGAGGTTGTTGTCATGGAGCGCTCCAGCATCCACGTGGAGACCATC
>CAUFVC010000158.1:0-5701 GCA_959029275.1 uncultured Eubacteriales bacterium
AGTCATTCCTTCCTGGTTTCATATGTACCTCCCGCTACGCGCTAGCTTCTTTTTGTATTGTACTCGCTTTCAAAGGAAAAGTCAAACACATTGCCGCTGCCCGCATATATTGTTATTGTGGGACAAAATTTTTTGAAAGGACATTCATCATCTATGAATAACACCTTTATTTTTGATTCATTGGAATTGCATCTTTTTTTCTCGCGGATCATGAGAGAACACGCCCTCTTTCTCGAAGCAGGCTTTCAGATGAAAGATACCTCGCACATAGCCAAGGCCCGGTGGTATCGAGTCCAATTTGAAGCCCTGCTGCGGGAAACCGTTGAAATCAGCGACGGGCTCATCCGAGAGGATGTCGCACAGTCCGGCGAGATTGTGACCTGCTACACCCCGTTCGCAGAGCGGAAGACGCAGCAGTTAACCGGCATCATGATCGACAGCCGGATCACCACCATGGAACAGCAATTGAATGCAAATTGCGGCGGATGCGCCCCCCAGGGCCTTGAGGGAAGAGTACAAAGGATCAACCGGAGAGCGGCCTGTCTATTAGACGGACTCATCGCTTTTAAAGAAAGCATTCTGCATGACGTAAGGCATTGCTGCCTGTTTACAGCGAATTATCCTCTTCTCATCGAGCACATTATCCGGGAAGCAAAACTGTACCGTTCCTTTGTCGAAGAACTGGAGAGAGAAGGCTGTCTTTGCCAGCAGAACATGCGGGATGTGGAACTGTTCTGGAACCAAATCATGTTGGAACACGCCCTATTTATCCGCGGCCTTCTCGATCCGACGGAGGCACAGCTTATCAAAACGGCGGATGCGTTTGCAAACGAGTACGCTTGCCTGTTGAAGGAAGCGAGCCAGAAGAATTGCATTACCATTCGGGAGCTGACGCGGAGGACTGTGGAGGAAACCATGCGGTACCGCGACTTTAAGGCAGCCGGCACAAAAGGCATCGTAGAGTGCAACATTGCATCCATCATTCTGCCGCTCCTCGCTGACCACGTCCTGCGGGAGGCCAACCACTATCTGCGGCTCCTACAGGAATAACCCAAGCGCCCCGGCCCTGTCCAAAGGATCCTCGCCGGACAGGGCCCCGGCTTCTTGTGCGAAAAACCTATTGACAGCCGTGCTGACCCGTGCTAAGATTAAGAATCATAGATTCAGCAGGTTGACGCTTGTTCTTGAATAGAATAAGCGTTTTTTTGTGAAGGAGGATCTCAATGGCAATAAAATTGGTCATGGGCAATGAGGCCATTGCCTTAGGCGCCATCCACGCCGGCGTCAATCTCGTATCCGGCTACCCCGGAACTCCCTCCACGGAGGTATTAGAGACTGTGGCAAAGCAGAATCCCGGCGACATCTATGTAGAATGGTCTGTCAACGAGAAAGCGGCTTTGGAGGTGGCGGCCGGCGCCGCCTACACAGGCGCCCGGTCTATGGTCACCATGAAACAGGTGGGCCTCAACGTCGCAAGCGACCCTCTCATGAGCCTCGCCTACATCGGCGTCAAAGGCGGCATGGTGATCCTCGTCGCCGATGATCCCGGTCCCATCTCCTCGCAGACGGAACAGGACACCCGCCACTTTGCCAAATACGCTAATCTCCCCGTCTTTGACCCAACAACGCCGGAGGAGGCCTATGAGATGATCGAGGAAGCCTTTGATTTTTCGGAAACCTACCAAATTCCCGTCATCTTTCGCCCTACGACTCGGATCTGCCACGGATGCGCCACTGTGGATATCCGGGAAGGCCGCCGGATCCAAAGCCGGGAAGGCTTTGTCAAGGACCCGAAATGGACGATTTTTCCGAAGCTCTCCTATGAGAACCACCTCAAGATCGAGGCTCTGTCCCGCAAGCTGAGCAAAGTCTTCTCCACCTATGGGCGCAACGCTGTGGAGGGAAGCGGCGACCAGGTCATCGTCGCGTCGGGCGTCGCGTATACATATGCAAAAGAAGCCTTGGCCTCACTCCAAGCCTCATGCCGGCTGGTCAAATTGGCGACGGCCAACCCTTTCCCTAAGGATTTTGCCCGGTCGTTCTTACAGGGCGCTTCCCAAGTATTGGTGTTAGAAGAGCTGGACCCTGTCATTGAAGAGGAATTGACGCGGCTCTGCGGGGAGGATCGCATTCCCCTGACAATCTTCGGAAAACATACGGGGCACGCGCCCTATGCCGGCGAATACAGTACAGAGGCGCTGTTGGAAATCATCAGTTCCTTCCTGTCCGTACCGTATGAGCGCCCCTCCCTCCCACCGCCGCCCGCGCTCCCGGTCCGTCCGCCAGTCCTCTGCGCCGGCTGTCCTCACCGCGCTTCCTTCTACGCGGTCAAGCAGGCCATGAAAGGGCAGGACGCGGTCTTCACCGGCGATATCGGCTGCTATACCCTGGGGAACGCAAAGCCGCTGGATATGGTGGATACCTGTCTCTGCATGGGCGCCGGGATCACCATCGCCCAAGGCCTATCCCGCATGGAACCGGATAAAAAGCAGATCGCCTTCATCGGAGACTCGACCTTTTTCCACACAGGCATTGCAGGCATTCTCAACGCCGCATATAATGAGACCGATATCACCGTCGTCATCCTGGACAACAGCACCACGGCCATGACCGGCCATCAACCTCACCCCGGCACCGGCCAAACGATGATGGGAGACATCAGCGAAAAAATTGACATCGAGGCGCTTGTCAAAGCCTGCGGCGTCAAGTGTGTCAAAACGGCCAATCCCCTGAACTTGAAAGAGGCTGTCGCCGCCGTACAGGAGGCCGTCGCCTTTTCCGGCGTCTCCGCTGTGATCTTCCGCTCGCCCTGTATCGCCCTGTTTAAGCCTGCGGTCAAGATGGAGATTCAGGATTCCTGTATCAACTGTAAAAAATGCATCCGAGAGATCGGCTGCCCCGCCATCATGGCGGACGGGGGAAAGGTCCGCATTGAGCCAAGCCTGTGTTATGGCTGCGGTCTCTGTTCGCAGATATGCCCTGTCCACGCTATTTCGGGAGGTGATTCAAAATGACGTTTAACTGTCTCATGACTGGCGTCGGAGGCCAGGGAACGGTTTTGGCCTCCAAGGTCTTAGCGCAGACGGCGCTAAACGCCGGCTATTTTGTCCGCACCTCAGAAACCATCGGCATGGCGCAGCGAGGCGGCTGTGTGACCAGTCATATCCGTTTTGGAGATGCCTGTGCCTCTCCAGCCATCCCTCAGGGATGCGCCGACGTGATTGTAGGATTCGAACCTTCGGAGGCTGTCCGCGGAAGCGTCTACCTAAAGCCCCAGGGGGCCGTCCTCGTCAACACAAAGGCCATTAAACCCATCACATCCTCCCTAACGGGGCAGGAATTCCATACGGACGAAATGCTGGCCTATCTGCGAACCCGCTCCTCCAAGGTGATCGCCGTGAACGGCGAAGCCCTGTACACTCTGGTGGGAAATCCCCGGACGCTGAATCTGATTTTGCTGGGCGCGGGCCTCGCTCAGGAGGTTTTCCCCTTTACGCGCGGCGCTGTGGTGGCGGCCATGCGGCAGATCCTACCGGAAAAGCTCTGGGCCATCAATGAAAAAGCGCTGGATATCGGGTTATCGTATTTACAGTATCAGTAGGAGGCCATTATGTGCAACGATTCAACTTTTGAAAAGCTTCTCGCTCTGCTGCGGCGGGTTACGGAGCACAGCGAATTTTACAGGCAAAAATACCGCAGAGAGGGCTTTGATATCCGGGAGATCCGAACCCCCGAGGACATCGCCAAGATTCCTCTCACCACCAAAAATGAACTTCGGGACGCCTACCCCCTTGGGCTACAGGCGGTTCCGGATGAGGAGATCGTCCGCATCCACTCTTCGTCCGGGACAACGGGCCTGCCGATTATCATGCCTTACACAAAAAAGGACGTGGAGGACTGGGCTATCCAATTTGAGCGCTGTTACCGCATGGCGGGCGTTACGAATCTTGACCGGATTCAGATCACGCCCGGATACGGTCTGTGGACTGCCGGTATTGGATTCCAGGCGGGGGCGGAGCGGCTCGGCGCTATGGCCGTCCCCATGGGGCCGGGCAATACGCCAAAGCAGATTCAAATGATGCAGGACTTAAAGACCACCGTCTTGGCCTCCACCTCCTCCTACGCCCTCTTATTGGCGGAGGAAATCATGTCAAAGGAGCTTCGCAACACGATCCACTTAAAAAAAGGGATCATCGGTTCCGAGCGCTGGGGGGATAAAATGCGCGCCCGCATCCAGCAGGAGCTGGGGATTGAGCTTTATGACATCTACGGCCTGACGGAAGCCTATGGCCCTGGAATCTCCATCAGCTGCCAATACGACCAGGGTATGCATTACTGGGACGACTATCTGTATTTTGAGATCATCGACAGCGCCACAGGGCAGGTTCTGCCCGAAGGGGAGCTGGGCGAGCTGGTCATCACCACCCTTGTCAAAGAAGGTTCGCCCCTGATCCGATACCGCACCCACGATATCACCCGCCTGCTCCCTGGGCCCTGTCCCTGCGGTTCCCCCTATCCCCGCCACGACCGCATTGTGGGCCGAACCGACGATATGGTTAAGGTCAAGGGTGTCAATATTTTTCCCGGACAGATCGATTCGCTCCTCAGCTCTCTCCCCGGCGCTAGCAGCGAGTATCAGGTCCATATCGACCATTTCAACGGCAAGGACCGGCTGCGGCTGCGCTTTGAAAAGGAGCCGGGCATGGATGCAAAAACCGTGGAAGCCGACGTCATCCGCTCCTTCAAAAATCGGATCGGGATCACCATCGCCGCGGAGGCCGTGGAGATCGGCGTCCTGCCCCGAAGCGAGAAGAAATCAAAGCGAATTTTTGACGAGCGGTACGCATAGCATAGGGGCTGTAAAGCCACTAAAACCAGCTGTTTCTCTACAATATTTTCAGGCTGCACCTTTCGGCACAGCCTGTTTTTTTGTGACTTTTACTGCTCTTTGTTTTACGCCTGCTTAATAATCCACCTCCTGCAGCGCGTGGACAACCGCTTTTTTCAGAATCCATTTCTGGACGGGAACGCAGATCCCCACATTGATCAGAAGCATGACTACGGCCAGCAGCGCGAAGAGCCCCGCCATGGCGGCAAACAGCTCGGGGGTCGCCGGGTAGCCCGTTGGCCAGCGCAGACAGTCAGCCGCGGCCAGGGCAAAGGCACAGATACCGCCTGTCAGGATACCGAATCCTCCGTTGCTCACATTCTCATGGATCAGCAGGCGGCGCAGCCTCCTGCCGTCCAGGCCAATAGCCCGAAATAGGGTATACCCCTGCAAATTATTTTTCATCTTGATGATATTGGTCAGGGCTAGGGCGATGGCGCTGAGAACCATAAACAGAATCAGAATCAGATAGACTGGCACCTTCACTTCATTGATTGTCCCCTCATACTTGGCATAGACGCTGTTTCTGCTGTTGAATTCAACCGGATAGGACTTTGCCGCGGCCTGCCGCATGACCTTTTCCGCCGTTTCCGGGTCACTCTCCGGCGACGTATACGCAATGACCTCATCGTACATCAGCCTCGGATCCGCTTCCTTCATGACCTCATAGGAGAACAGCAGGCCGGATGGAAAATACTCAATCTTCTTCTCCGGCTTTAGCGCAGCGGTGACAGTAGCCGTATACCAGTGAACCTCCACATTTCCTTTCAGCGGCTCTCGATTCATTAAAACCTCCGTGGACACTACCGGAAG
>CAUFVC010000159.1:0-5635 GCA_959029275.1 uncultured Eubacteriales bacterium
GCCCTGGCTCCCGCGTCCATATAGGGAGTCGCCGCGCCGGCGAAATGGGGGACGGTCAAAATCCCGCTGGGATTGGGGCGGATCCTCGCATCCAGCTCTC
The DNA here is from genome assembly GCA_959029275.1 of uncultured Eubacteriales bacterium. Classification (GTDB taxonomy): domain Bacteria; phylum Bacillota; class Clostridia; order Lachnospirales; family Bianqueaceae; genus Bianquea. Next base: position 101 of record CAUFVC010000159.1, read on the forward strand.
TGTAGGAGCATTCCGGAGCAAACTGATCCCGATACCACTTCAGCGCCGTGCCGCCGGTGAAGGAAAAGGCGTAGCACACATATTGATCCCCAGGAAATGGGACAAAGGCGTAGCCGCTGTCACAGATCTCCTCGGACTCAGGCAGCCGGGAAAAGACCGGCGTTATACACTCCACACTGCCGCTGCCGTCCACGGCGGTGCCGCTCTCTAAAGCCCCGGCTCCGATGGCGGACGCCACCTGGTCGTGCCCACCTGCAATAATTTTCGCATTGGGCAGCCCAAAAGCACAGGATGTGCCGACGACGGCGCCGCTTTCCACTGGTTTAGACATCTTCGCGGGATCAATGCCTGCCGCCGCAAAAATCTCCTCACTCCATTCCTTCCGCCGGATATCGAGGCCCATTGTCCTAGCGGCCAGAGAGTAATCGATACACGCATTCCCCGTCAGCATGTACAGAATATAATCCTGAATCAGGAAAATATGCTTTGTCCGCTCGTACAAGTCCGGCCGGTTCTCACGGATCCACACGAGTTTGGGAAGGCTGTACATGCCGTGAGGCGCGCAATAGGCGATTTTCTTCACCATCTGGCTGTCAAACACCCCGCATTCCGCATCCCCCCTGGGATCGGTGTACAGCATGGAATCACACAGCACGCGGTCATTTTCATCCACCAGCACAAACGTCTCCCCGAAAGACGTCACGCCCAGCACCTCCGGCTTCTGCACTGTGCTGCCAATCACGTCTCCCACCGCCTGATAGATGGCTTCCGCGTCAATCTCATGGACATCTTGGGCGTGCCTCGAGGCGTATTCCCGGTACTGTTTCTCGATAAATTCACCCTTCTCATTGTATACTGTGATTTTACACCCGCTAGTCCCAATATCCAATCCACCGATAAACATCAATATTTCCCCCCTTTTTTTATAGTAAAGCTCCCTGTGATCGGTTATCTTTATAATACCATATTATAAAAATTTTGTAAATACATTCATAATAGTATAGGGAGCTTCCCTTTAATCCTGCACCCCTGCGAAGTCAACGGTTGTCCGTTAAAAGGCCCTTGAAGCGATGCCGCCCTGAGGACAAAATCAGCTCCTCCCCCCAAGGCAGCGTCAGATAACATCTCGTATTGGCCGGGACTCCCACTTCAACCTCCACCGCTTCCCCGCGCTCTGCCCAAAACACAGAAATCTCGCCGCGGATGCTGTGGTAGGATGCTTTCGCCCATGACAATCCTTTCCCGACGACAGGCCGAATATAAAACTCTTCATACCCTGGGCTCTTCTCCCTGATCCCGCCGATAACAGAAAATAGGTATTCCCCCACCGAGCCAAAGGCATAGTGATTAAAGGAATTCATGCCGCTGTCCGCGTATCCCCTTTCTTCCGTGTATCCGTCCCACCGCTCCCAAACCGTCGTGGCGCCCATGTACACCGGATAAAGCCATGAGGGAGCGTCGCGCCTGAGCAGTGTGCGGTATGCCACATCATCCAGCCCTGCTGCGTGGAGGGCTGGCAGGAGAAGCGGTGTCCCAATAAACCCTGTAGCCAACTTTCCCTCGAACCGCTCCATCTCTTTTTTGAACTGATGTGCGACAGCCTCCTGTCTCCCCTCCGGAACCAGCCCAAGAGCAAACGCCAGTGCGTAGCCAGTTTGGCTGCTATTGTCGATTCTTCCGGCGGCGTCGATCAAGTGGTCTGCAAAAGCGGTCCGCGCCCGCACTGCGAAAGTCTCAAACAACTCCGCGTCCGCGCCTTTGTCCAGCGCCCTGGCAATCTCCGCCATGCTATCCAGCACCCGGATATAGTATGCTGTCCCGATGACCTCCGGGGAAGCGCCGCCTCCCATATTGAGCCAGTCGCCATTGCCTACGCCGTTTTTCCCCTGTAGGCCTCTCTCATCGGTTTTCTCAATCAAACCCACGGTAAACTGCACCATGGCCTCGTAGTTCTCCTCCAGGATATCCGTATCGCCATAGCACCGGTACTGGAGATAGGGACAGATGATACCGGCCTCCTGCCACCCCACGTTCCGCGACCCCGCGCCGAAATCCGGGGCGTGATCCGCAAAATACCCTTCCTTTCGAAAGCTGTCCTGGCATAGATCCGTTATCCATTTTGAGTTAAAGGCCGCCATATCCATATTGTACAGGCCGGTGGGCATAAAAAATTGGCCGTCCCCTGTATATCCACAGCGCTCATCCCTCTGGGGGCAGTCGGTGGGAATTCCCATCATATTTCCCCTCTGCGACCATTGAATGTTCGCCGCCAGTTTGGTGACCAGGGGATCGGAGCAGGTGAACGCGCCGGTCTGCGCAAAATCCGTGTGAAAGACTTGCGCTTCCATACAGTCGGGCAGAGGCTTATAGGGCAAGCCTTCAACCTCCACATAGCGAAATCCCATGTAGGTGAAATAGGGACAATACTCCGCCTGCCCTCCTGCGCAGATATAGAGCAAGGTTTGATGCGGCGCCCTCGTCATATGCCCGGCGGAGAGATTCTCCCTGTACACCGTGCCGTCGGCATTCAACACTTCGTTGTGGAAAAGGCGGATCCGCGTCCCCGCAGGCGCCTCCACCTTGACTTTGATCCGCCCCACCAGATTCTGACCGAAATCGAAAACATACACATCTTTTTTGGGGCTCGTCACAGATACCGGCCTCAGCACTTGTGTCACGCGGATCGGCTCGCTCCTCTGCCAAATCAGCTTGCCATGCTTCGGTCTGCGTATCACCGCATTTTTCCACAGGGAATCGTCAAATCCATTTTGATCGAAGCCCTTCGGCTCCATCCGAGCATCGAATTCCTCCCCCTCGTAAAGGCCCGAAAACCGCAGCCCGCCTTGATCCGTGCCCTTCCAGTTATCGTCGGAGACAATGAGGACTCTCCCCTCTATCGTCTCCATTTCTAACTGCGCGAGAAGTAGGGGCTCCGTCCCGTATAGATGCGGCATCTGAGGCCAGAATTGCCACATGCCGCAGTACCATCCATTTCCAAGCCGGGCGCTCAAAGTGTTGGCGCCTCTGTGTACCATGGGCGTAACGTCATAGGTCTGGTATTGGACTCTCCGGTTGTAGCTTGTCCATTCAGGGGACAGGAGCCTATCCCCTACCTTTTCGCCGTTGATGTACAGCTCATACAGGCCCAGGGCCGTGGCATAGAGCACCGCCCTGCTGAATTCCTTCGCCACTGTGAATTCCCTCCGCACATATCTCGGGCGCGCCAACTTTTTTTCCCGAAACATCTGGCGGATCGAAAGGGACGGATCGTGATACTTGGGCTTGCAGGTGAGCTCCTGATTGACAATTTTCAAATACTCTTCCGCTTCCTCCCCTATGATCCCTTCATATTTTGCCTGTCCCCAGCCCTTTCCCCAGCCGTTTTTCTCTATGGACTCCCACAGGCTGTCCACGGGCTCAAAGGGCGGCAGGCCATCGCCGGATTCGATGCCGATCCAGCTCGCCTGCCAGTCCCTCTTGTCCAAAAGCCCCACTCTGAAACTCGCAGACGGACTCCAATGGGTGATCACGCCCCTCTCATCCCTCACACACACTCTCCAAAAAACCTGCTGTCTGGAGTGGAGGGGGCGCCCCTGATACCGGATCTGACAGGTCTCACCGCCTTCGATGAAGCCGGTGTCCCACAGATCGGGTGCATCGAACCGGTGGGCATCCGACGACGCCTGGATCCAGTACGCCTGCTGAAATTTGCCTGTCTCTCCGTCCTCAGCCGTCAGCTCCCAGCTGAGTCGAGGATTTGTCCTGTCGACCCCCAACGGTTCCCGCTGATACTCTGTCCGCAAATTGACAATCTTCATAGTGACCTCCGTTCCGGAGCGCTCCGGCACAACCCCCAGTTTCGTCCGCCGGAATCCGTGTGGCAATAATTAGCGTTCTCCCTCTTTTTCATGTTGTCTCTCTTTTTGAATTTCGCTGGGAGTCTTTCCAAAGTTTTTCTTATACACCCGATTGAAGACCTGTACATAGTTATATCCCACAGCCTGGGATATGTCCGCCACTTTCATGTCGGTCTTGGCGAGCATCTCCTGCGCCTTTTCCATCCGCAGCCTTTCGATGAACTTTGAAAAATTTTCTCCTGTCTGTTCTTTAAACAGCCTTGACAGATAGATTTCCGTGATGTTGAAAATATCCGCTACAACCGCCAGAGATATCATGGGATCCGTATAGTTCGATTCGATATATGAGAGGATTTCCGTTATCAGCTTACTGTTCTCATGCCCCTGTTCGTGGCCAATATTCCCCGCCAGCTCGATACAAAACTTTTTCATCTCGTAAAATTGGCTTAGATACCGCTGACTCTTGGACAGGGAATCATTAAAAGACCTGATCTTGTCTGCCACCTGCCCGCAGTATTCATCCGGTATGAGCTTTTGGATGCGATAGATGGTGGAAAGCAAACTGCTCAAAAATTGTAGCTGGGCGCTCTCCGTCTGATTTCCCTGCTCCATGTTGAGTTTGCCCAGGGACGAAAAGATCGAGCGCGTCTCCTTACTATTACCGGAGACGATCGCATCGATGAGCTTGCTCTCCGTCTCAATGGGGTAAAAGAAATCCATCGTCATCTCCGTTTCCGCCGCTTTCACAAACCACTGAACCTTGGAGCGATTGTTGGCCTTTCTGTAGCTGAGGGCGATTTTCGCCTCCTCAAAGGCAAAGTGGAGTTTGCTAATCTTTCTCGTCAGGCTGCCAGCAAAAGATATGGAGATATCGGAATTTTCCTTAAGGCTTGCGCAGAGCTCATCCGCCAAAACGTTGATCCGGCTGGTGAACGCCTCCGTGTCGGATTCACTGCCGGGAATTATCATGGCCTCCTTATAGAAGTCAATGTCAAAATAGCCGCAGATATCGGGCTCAATGGAGTGCAGCATACGATTAATCAGCATTTTTAGAGCGCTGACCTCCTCCAGCGAGGAATTCGAATCGTTGACCGCCAGTATCAAAACGGCGTACAGGGCGTGATCCCCCTGCAGCCCGATGAGGGAAATCCCGTTGGCATATTCTTCGTCCGTCTCAAAACGTCCGTTAAACAGGCGGTAAAACACTGTATTTTTCTGGGAATCCATCAGGGAAAGGATCTCCTGCTGCATCATTCCGTTGGCGGCAATAATTTCTTTCAGCTGCTCATTGATGTCCTCAAATTTATATTTCTGCTTTTGATGACTGTTTTTCCCTGAGTCTTGCAGAATATCCACAATGGTCTTGATGGGCTTTGTGGATTTGATCGAGGCGACGTAGATCAGCGCAAGGGTTGCCAGCATGGCAAATGCAATCATGACGCCAAAAAGGAGCTGAATCGACTTCGTCTTGTCCAGCACGCTCTCCAGATCCATGGCATAATAATACACGAAGGAGTTTCGATCTTCTTTCACATAGGCGATGAAGGTCTTTTTCCCGTCAATGATCTCTGTGAAATACCCGCTCTTGTCGGCGGCTCTCCCCCGCACACGGGTCAAAACGTCCTCCCCCGGCAGGTTCTCGCCTAAAACCGTAGCGTCCTCCCGGTCCGTGATGTAG
>CAUFVC010000160.1:0-5567 GCA_959029275.1 uncultured Eubacteriales bacterium
GTGGTCGGGGGAAGTGGAAGCGGAAAGTCAACGCTGACGAAGCTGGTATTGGGGGCCGACGACATGCATTTCTTTCGCAATGCGGCGGGTATACTCCTTGATGGTGTCCACCTGCGCCTGGGTAAGATTCATGGAGGGCAGGATGCAGGCCGAATCTCCGGAGTGGACGCCGGCCAGCTCAATATGCTCCATCACAGCCGGAACGAACACATTCTCCCCGTCGCTGATGGCATCCGCCTCGCACTCCGTTGCGTGGTGCAGGAAACGATCAATGAGAATGGGGCGATCCGGCGTCACGCCCACAGCCGCCTTCATATAATACGTCAGATCCTCGTCATCGTGTACAATCTCCATGCCCCGGCCTCCCAGCACATAGGACGGGCGCACCATAACGGGATACCCAATCTGATTGGCAATCGCCAGGGCTTCCTCCACATTGACCGCCATGCCCGACTCCGGCATGGGAATCCCCAGCTTGTCCATCATGTCGCGGAACAAATCCCGGTCCTCCGCCAAATCAATGGTCTCCGGCGTCGTCCCCAAAATATTGACGCCTGCTTTCTTCAAATCCGACGCTAGATTCAACGGCGTCTGCCCTCCAAATTGAGCGATGACGCCCACCGGCTTCTCCTTATGGTAAATGCTCAGGACATCCTCCAAGGTCAACGGTTCAAAATACAGCTTATCCGAGGTATCATAGTCCGTCGAAACCGTCTCCGGATTGCAGTTGACAATGATGGTCTCAAACCCAAGCTCTTTCAGCGCAAATGCAGCGTGGACGCAGCAATAGTCAAACTCGATGCCCTGGCCGATGCGATTGGGGCCGCCGCCCAGGATCATCACCTTGGGCTTGTCCGTATTGACGGGACTTTTATCCTCGATGTGATAGCTAGAATAATAGTAGGCGGCATCCTGTGTACCGCTGACATGGACGCCCTCCCATGCTTCCACGACGCCCTGCTGAGTTCGGGCATCCCGGATAGCCTCCTCGGGAACCTCAAGAATCTGGCTCAGATACTTATCGGAAAACCCGTCCAGCTTCGCCTGTCTCAGCGCATCCGCCGGGGGCACGCTTCCCCTATACTGTCTGAGCGACTCCTCCTCCTCAACCAACTCTTTCATCTGTTCGATGAAGTACCGCTTGATCTTCGTCAGCTCATACAGCTCTTCCACCGTGGCGCCCTTCCGCAGCGCTTCATACATAACAAACTGCCGCTCGCTGGTGGGGACGCAGAGCATCTTCAACAGTTCTTTTTTTGACTTGCCCGCAAAATCCTTGGCGCCGCCCAGGCCGTGCCGGCCTGTCTCCAGGCTCCGGATCGCCTTCTGAAAGGCTTCTTTATATGTCTTGCCGATGCTCATAACCTCACCGACAGCCCGCATCTGCGTTCCCAGCTTATCCATGGAACCCTTGAATTTCTCAAAGGCCCACCGGGCAAACTTGATTACGATATAGTCTCCCCCTGGAACATACTTGTCCAGAGTGCCATACTTTCCACAGGGTATTTCATCCAAGGTCAGCCCGCTGGCCAGCATAGCCGACACCAGCGCGATGGGAAACCCTGTGGCTTTGGACGCCAGCGCGGACGAACGGGAGGTCCGGGGATTGATCTCGATCACAACGACCCGGTCGCTCACCGGATCGTGGGCGAACTGTACGTTGGTCCCCCCGATGACCTGTATCGCTTCCACGATCTTATATGCCTGCTCCTGTAAACGCTTCTGGACTTCCTCCGAGATGGTCAACATGGGAGCGGAGCAGAAGGAATCCCCTGTGTGTACGCCAAGCGGATCGATATTTTCAATAAAGCATACGGTGATCATGTTATTCTTTGCATCGCGGACCACTTCTAACTCTAGCTCTTCCCAGCCTAAAATCGATTCTTCCACCAAGACCTGACCCACCAGGCTCGCCTGCAAGCCTCTGGCACATACCGTCTTTAATTCTTCCACATTATAGACGAGACCGCCGCCGGCTCCCCCCATAGTATAGGCTGGGCGGAGCACCACCGGATACCCAAGCTCATCCGCTATGGCCAGCGCTTCGTCCACCGTGTAGGCCACCTCGCTCCGCGCCATCTCGATGCCCAAGTCATTCATCGTCTTCTTGAACTCGATGCGGTCTTCCCCTCGCTCAATGGCGTCAACCTGCACCCCGATGACCTTCACTCCGTATTGGTCCAATACCCCGGCGGATGCGAGCTCAGAGCAGAGATTCAAACCGGATTGTCCTCCCAGGTTGGGGAGCAGCGCATCCGGCCGTTCCTTCTCAATGATCTGAGTCAGCCTCTCCAGATTCAACGGCTCAATGTAGGTCACATCCGCCGTCTCCGGATCCGTCATGATGGTTGCGGGGTTGGAATTCACCAAAACGATCTCATATCCCAGCTTCTTCAACGCCTTACACGCCTGTGTCCCCGAATAATCAAATTCACACGCCTGGCCGATGATAATCGGACCCGATCCAATAATCAGTACCTTATGAATATCTTCTCTCTTCATACTCCGTTTATACCTCACACCTCATAAGATCTACGCCGCTGCCGGCGGACGGCGTCTCCCGGCTCTTCTCTTCAAAAGAATCCGGAATCAGCCGCTGCGTTTTCGACCCTGTCCCCTTTCGGACAAGTCTAAAGAAAAGCCCTGCGCTCGAAAATACGACCGCAAGGCTGACTGACTTTATTTGGATTCCTCTTTCTGAGCTAAATATTCGTTGATCTCGTTGATGACCTGATCAGCGTCCATTCCATGTACGAAACAAGCCTCTTCCAGAGTCTCTCCTCTCGCGGAAGGACAACCAACACAGTGCATTCCGCTTGCCATGAGAATCGGCACGATCGCCTCATCTATTGCAATGATATCATTGATAATCATATCCTTGGTGATCTGAGCAGCCATGATCTCAACCTCCTTACTGTACCAGAATCATATTCCGGTTATATTATAATACATTTCGAGACATTTTACAACTAATTTTTTAAAAATAACAGCGGCCATGACACCCACCGGCTATACCCTCGGCTGCATCTTATGGCCGGGGAGGTCACCAACGGCTCCTGGCAATGGTAGGATTCTTGACTAAATACTCGATCAAGATGTAATCGCCTACCTGATACCCCGATGTATTCCCTATGGGCGCCTTTTTGATCATCGCCTGGTAACGCCTGTTCTTCATATCCTGAAACGTTACAAGGACATCGCTGTAGCTTGAGAATTGCTCCTCATCGTAACCATACTGTTTCAGCACACGGGTCACCGTTGCGCTGGCCGCCGCCGTCTCCTCATGGTCAAACCGGCGCTTGAGCGCGCTTACCGACTTATTCTTTGTGAGAAGGAGCAGCACAAGGATGAAAACAAAAACAAAGATGACGATTCCTACGATTACCGCCACGGACATGATCCAAGCATCGTTCTCCCACTCCTCCTGGGGATCCGAGGGGCGGGAATCGCTAGAGGTGGCAATCTCCTCCGCCTCATCCAGCTGCCGCGCGGAAATGTCCGTCCCTGAATCTTCCGCCGCTTTCCCAGAATCGTAGATCATGACAGCATCGGTAATATTATAGAAAAAGGTCACGGCCTCGCCATAGACTTCCTCCTCGTTTCGAATCAAGAGATACTGTGCATCCTCTCCCAAAAGGAACTGTCCATCTAGAGCCGGTGACAGCAAAATCTCAGCTGTGTCTTGCCACATCAGCGGAAAGCTCTCCTGGGGGATCTCCGCCACCACCTCCCCACTCCGGCTCATCACGGTGATCTCATAGGGCAATTCGCTCAGCGCCTCCTGCAACCCGATAAAATCTTCCTCGGTCATCGCATCCTCCTCAGAGGGAGATGCCAACGCCATCCCATTGGTAGCCCGGTGTAATATCGCCGCCACATTGGAATCTTCAAATAGCAATTCCCCCTGCACAAACCGCATCTCACTCACCGGTGCGTACTGTGCCAGAGGAAGCTCCCCCTGCGTCTCGTCCAGGGAGAGATCGTAGTACTCCAAGCGATCGCCCAGATAGTATTCCGGCCCCTCCCACAGATACAGCTGTTTCCCATAGATATCCAAAAATGGGCCGCTGAGAAAGAGATGCTGATAGAAATCGGGATACAATCGCAGGAGGGCTTCGTTCCACTCCTGGATATACTCCTGATCCCAGTAAAATTCGTCCTCATCCTCCACCCATCGCTGCCGGAGGATCGTCCCATCTTTCGGAAAGACTTCAAGGGATCCGATGTACTTCGCATCCTCGTCTTGCAGGAACACTTCAATGTAATCCACGCTCCCCTGCCGGTACCGCGTAAATCCGCCAACATTCCCGATCACGGGCTCTTCCCCGATTGGGAACCCCTCCCTCTCAGAAAAATCCTCCGTCACTCCGATTTCATACTCCTGCATGATAAACCGGTCCCCGCAGTATCCCATGATGTAAAAGGAGCGGTTTCCCTTCCAATAGATGTAATATGGCTGTTCCGCCGCAATCTCCAAGGATGCACACCAGCGGACAGTCAAACTTTCTTTCTCTATGAATACATAGTCCAGCGTATCCAGGACGCTGTGATAAAAGAGGGCATACCCGTCGCCTGTGTCAAATGCGCGGGCATTGCTCCAATAGTCGGCCAAATGATAGAGCGGAGAACCCTCCACAAGCCGCCCATCCTCCTGAAAAAAAGCGAGATAAAACTCATACTCCGCGTTGATTACGGACACACTATACCCGGGCTCATCCACCTTCGGCCGGGTATAGTAGCTATATTCCATATACACATCCGGACTCGCCTCATCCTCAAGGCCCCACACAGCCGTCCCAGCCATGCCAACCAAAAGCATGACCGTCAAAAACAGGCACCATCTTCTTTTCATATCGTCCTCCAACTTTTCCTATCGAAATTCAAAATCGCGCCGGTACAGATCAACTCGATAGCGATAGACTTGTGACCGGTAATATGAGATCTCATAAAATAGCTTTCGCCCTTCGGCTCCAATGCTGATCCCCTCCACCCGGAGAAGCGCCTCCGGCTTCTCAAGCTCGAAAATTCGCATCTGCATCTGATCTGAGATGCAGGCCTCCATATCACACCGGACCGTTTCCACTGTGGCCTGATATTTGGTTTCCAGCAGATTGTACAGAGAGCTTGATAAATCCTCATCCTCAATTCCAGGCGCGTACATTGCCGGCAAATACACAGTCTCCAGCGCTGTGGGAATCTCATCGGCATAGCGCAATCTTTTGATTTTAACGAGAGGCATACTGACAGGCACTTCTAATAACTGGCAAAGGCGGCTCATCTGATGCACCCGCTCCATCTCCAAAACCTTAGTTTTCGCCTCATGGCCCGATTCGCGCAGGGTATCCGTAAAACTTTTCAAATTTTTCTGCTGAAAAGCGGGCGTGCTGACAAAGGTGCCTCTCCCTTGGACCTTATACAGATATCCCTCACTGGCCAGCTCTTCAATCGCCTGTCTGAGTGTCATGCGGCTGACGCCATATTGAAGACACAGTTGGCTCTCAGGTTCAATCCGGCTACTTTTTTTGTATTCACCGGCTTTATACTTTTGGTGGTGATCCCCTTTATCT
>CAUFVC010000161.1:0-5519 GCA_959029275.1 uncultured Eubacteriales bacterium
ATTAGGAATTTTTCGAACATTTGTTTGAAATTTGCGAACATATATGCTATAATGATAGCAAATTCCATTTGAGGTGATACTCGTGTCCGATTTATCAAAAAAACAACAAGAGATTTTAGATTATGTCGTCGCTCAACAGGCCGTGAAGGGATATCCCCCGTCGGTGCGAGAGATCTGCGCCGCTGTGAATCTGCGCTCGACGTCAACCGTCCACGGCCATCTCGAGCGCTTGGAGCGAAAGGGGTTTATCCGCAGAGATCCGACCAAGCCCCGCGCTATCGAGATATTGGAGAAGAGCTTTGAGCAAGCATCGCCTGCCGCCCGGCCGCCGCAGCCGGAGGCGGAGGTCATCCCCTTCCCGAGCCCCCAACCGGAGCTCGTCAATGTGCCCATCATCGGAAAGGTCACTGCCGGAGAGCCGATCCTCGCAGTTGAGAATGTCGAAGATTACTTTCCCATCCCTGTTCAGTATACGCACAACAGCGACGTATTCATGCTCCGGGTCCGCGGCGAGAGCATGGTCAACGCTGGCATTCTGGAGGATGACCTGATTTTGGTCCGCTGCCAGAGCAGCGCCGAGAATAACGATATCGTCGTCGCCTTGCTGGGTGACAGTGTGACCGTGAAGACATTCTTTCGGGAGGACGGGTACATACGCTTGCAGCCACAGAACGATTTCATGGACCCGATTTTGGTGCGGGACTGTGAGATTCTGGGAAAGGTGATCGGACTGTACCGGGAGTATTGACTTTCAAAGCGCGTATTTCTGCCAACAAAAAGGGGACACAGCCGGCTATGTGCTGTGTCCCTTTACTATTTCTATTTCCAGAGGGCCGATCACTCATCCTCTTCTTCGAACAACTCCAACTGCATGGCCTGCTTCTCCGCATGGCGGGCGACCAAGTCGTTGATCTTGGTCAGGGGATCCAGCAGCAGACTGATGGACATATCGTGGTTCATAGAGGCGATAAAATATGCGACATACTTGGAGACGTCCACCTCATAGTACCAGGGAGCCTCCAACAGTTCAGGACGGCGGTAGGTCAGATTGGTGGATAGCACGCCGGACAGATATCCTTTCTCGACGGCCTCCGTGAACTTGTCCACGCCCTCCGTAAAGAGCGCGTACGTACAGCCCGCAAAGATCCGCCCAGCCCCTCTCTTGCGCAGGTCATAGGCGATGTCCAACATAGAATCCCCGGAGGAGATAATATCATCGTAGACAAAGACATCCTTTCCGTGGATATCGTTGCCAAGAAATTCATGGGCCACAATGGGGTTTCGCCCGTTGACGATGCGGGAATAATCCCGGCGCTTATAATACATGCCCATATCCACGCCCAGTACGGAGGCATAATATACATTTCGGTCGATGGCCCCTTCGTCAGGGCTGACCACCATGAAGGAATCTTTATTGATCACAATATCCGGGACGTGATGCAGCAAAGCCTTTAATGTCTGGTACGAGGGCATGACATTGTCGAAGCCCATCAGGGGGACGGCATTCTGTACTCGCGGGTCATGGGCGTCAAAGGTGATGATGGAGTGAACGCCCATATTGCGGAGCTCTTGCAGTGCGACGGCACAGTCCAGGGATTCGCGGGATGTGCGGCGATGCTGGCGTCCGCCGTACAAAATGGGCATGATGACCGTAATGCGGTGTGCCTTTCCGCCGATGGCTTCAATGGCGCGCTTCAGATCCTGGTAGTGATCATCCGGCGACATAGGAACCGGATGTCCGAACATGGAGTACGTGCAGTTATAGTTCCCCACGTCCGTCAGCAGATACACGTCCATCCCACGCACCGATTGGCCGATGACTGCCTTCGCATCCCCCGTCTGAAAACGCGGGCAGGAGACGCCGACCAAAAAAGAATCCGCATCTTTCTGCGGTCCCTCCAGCCTCGAATAAAGCTTCTTTAAATGTCTATCAACTTTTTTTCCAAGTTCAGAGGCGCTGTCCATTGCCACGAGTCCCAGATTCGCCACCTGCAAATGGGTTATACTTTCTGTTGACGCATCAAAAGGCATTGTACTATCCCTACTTTCTTAATTTTACGGGTCCATATGGCAGTCCCCGTTTTGTCAATGCCATTATATCACACTCCAATGAGTATTGCCAGACATATTTCGAGGTTTTTTGTGTATTTGGTAGTCTTAGCCGATACGGATTCCATAACTTTCGGCCGCCATAGGAATAAATTCCCGATCCCGGGGAAAACTATCAGAAAATTGTTTTCCTCCTGAGGTGAAATTATGCAGATTTTTAAAGATTTGGAACAAAACATTGGTCTGTTTGAGAAGAAACTCCCGGTCCAAAAGAGCTTTGATCTGGTGGGTCGAAGGCTTATCATCGCCGGCAAACCCGCCTATTATCTACTGGTAGACGGGCTTAGCAAAGATGACGTGCTGCTTCGATTGTTCCAGCATATCCAAGGTCAGCAAGGGATTGAAGATATGGAAACGCTGGAGTCCTTTTTGCAGAATCAGATCGGGTATATTGAGACGACGCTAGAGCGCGATGTGGATCTTATGACGAAAGCGATTCTGTCCGGTCAGACCCTGCTGCTGATCGACGGTTTCGACCAAGCCATTTTGCTGGATATGCGCACCTATCCTGTGCGAAGCCCTCAGGAACCCGATTTAGAGAAGGTGACCCGCGGTTCTCGGGATGGATTGGTGGAGACAATCGTATTCAACACCGCCCTCGTCCGGAGGCGCGTGCGGGATCCCAATCTTGTGTACGAAATGAAAGAAGTTGGCTCCAAGTCCTGTACCGATGTGGTCATCGGGTATATCGAGGGCTTAGCGGATCCACATCTTGTGGCGCATCTCCGCGAGGCGTTGGACAATATCCACGTGGATTCCCTTCTGATGGGGGAGAAGACTCTGGAAGAGCTATTGATCAAAAAGCGGTGGTATAATCCGTTCCCACAGGCGAAATTTACAGAGCGCCCGGATGTGGTCGCCGCCCATCTGTTGGAGGGCCATGTCGTCGTGATGGTGGACAACTCGCCGTCCGTTATGCTCTTCCCGGCTACGATGTTCCATTTTACACAGCACTCGGAAGACTATTATCAAAACCCACTGGTGGGAACCTATATCCGCTGGATCCGCTTTTTCGCCATTCTCATCAGTCTACTGTTTACCCCTCTGTGGCTTTTGTTGGCGCAAAATCCGGATTTCGTGCCATCGGTTCTACAGTTTATGGTGCCAACAGAATCGGCGGCTGTCCCTCTCTTTGTTCAACTGCTTCTGGTTGAACTTGGGCTGGAGATCCTGAGAATGGCGTCGATTCACACACCCTCCAGCCTTACGACGGCCATGGGGATCATCGGCGGTTTGATTCTCGGCCAATATGCCATCGAGGTGAACCTGTTAATTCCGGACACCGTTCTCTATATGGCCATTGCGGGGCTTGCCACATATGCGGTGCCAAGCGTTGAGTTCGGTATGGCCATACGCATCTATCGGATCTTCATCCTGCTGCTAACGGGCCTGTTCGACGTGTGGGGATTTGCCATAGGGCTTGTACTATTCCTTCTGGTTTTAGTGACAACCCGCTCTTTCAGCGGCCTTCGCTACACATGGCCTCTGATCCCCTTCGACGGGCGAGCCCTGTCCAATGTCCTCATTCGAAAACCCATCATCGAAGTCAAACGGCATGAGAAAGAAAATAGCAGAAAACCGGTGAAATAATGTGAAAAAAGCTTCACAAACGGAACCGCTTGTTGTATAATAATACATTATCTGAAAATGTATCGAATACGCAGGAGGGCTCACTGAATGATCGAAACCAGTACCATCGTGGGATTGTATGTTGCCGGAGTGTTGGAGATCACCATTCCATTATTCGTTCTATATTTTTTATACCGCCGTCACCGATACTCGATTTCATCCCTTTTATTTGGGATCCTCATCTACTTGGCCGCGACGAAGATTTTGATTCCCGGAATCATCTCGCTGATCAGCGCCATTCCAGGGGCGATGGAGTATCTGGACACCCAGTTTTATCTGTTTGTCCTGATTCTATCCGTTCTGACGGCGCTCTTCCAGCTTCCGCTCCAATACCTTGTCGTCCGCTTCACCCGCAAGGGGAAATGGTCGATCTATGACGCCCTGGCCATGGGGATCGCGTACTGGCTGCCGGACACATTCAGCAACAGCGCCACCATGATCAGCCAGGGGAGCTTTTCCCGCACAGTCAACAGCGGAAAGATTGAAGAATTGGTTTCGGAGACGATTACCATCGATCAGGTGGAGGGACTTGTGGAGCAGATCCAGTCGCTTAATTTCTTTACGGTCCAGGTGAAGATGATCACACAGCTATTCCTGGTCATCATCAACGTGGCGCTGGTCTTACTGGTCTATCACAGCGTCAAACGAAAGAAGCTCTGGCTGCTCTTTACCGGAGTCGGGATCAACATCGCGTATCTGCTCAGCATCAACTATGTGGAAAAGTGGCTGGGCTACTGGCCGTCCAATGCGGTTTTTCTCGTTATAACCGCTGGCGCTGTCTACTTTATCGCCCGGTACATGAAATGGTATAAGGTCCAGCAGGCTCAGCTGCTGCAAAAGAAAAAGGAATTCAAAGAGCGGCAGCGCGCCAAAGCCGCCGCCAACATGAAGGCTAAGGAGGAAGCAAAGCGGCTCGCAGAAGAACAAAAACGCGCCGCGGAGCAGGCGGCGCAGAGTGAGACGCCGCAGGAACCCGCCTCCGCTCCCGAAGACTGAGATAACCGTCTCCCCACGCGGCGGTGTAAAATCTCATTGCCCCCGAATGGAGGATATAAATCCGTCTCTTCACTCCCCCGCCACAAGCGAGTTCCACATCTCCAACGTCTGTGGGAATTCACCGGCGAGAGAATCATCCTCATAGACCGCCTGTAGGTTTCCCCCATCGTCCACAAGAAAGACGGCCAGATTCGCGCTGTCGAAGGGGGATTGTGAGTCCACCTCGATGGATTCAACCCGCAGCGTCGCTGTGTCCTCCTCTGCGAATTCCAAATTCGCCGTCGGCGCATACGCATCCCCGCGAACCCACACACAGACCTGTCTGCCGAGAATCGTCTCCGGCTCAAACAGGGCGCTGGATAGAAGAAAACCGAGATTTCCCTGCTCTGTCTGCAACACAAAGCTCACGGTTGCGCTGCCGCTGGCCGCGTGTGTCACGGTGCCCGTGACCGCCAGCGGCTCCCCTGCGCCCATCTTTAATGTCAGCCATTCCCCCAAGGGCAGAGACATGTCCACGGAATTGAACAGGAGCGAATCATCCACGTCACCGCTGCTATATTGGGTTGTAGACCCCGCCTCCTGCGATTCCACCGTCAGCCTGGACTCCGCCGACTGTGATTTATCATATTCAAGTTCGTTGGAAACATTTTGCTGCGGCGCACCATTTTGTTCCCCCGCCGCTGTCCTATCCGACACCGCGTTGTCCGTCTTCTTGTGCTGTAAGTTGGCGGGAACCCAGATTACAAGAAAGAGAGTCAACAAAATGGCGACAGGCGCGACACAGG
>CAUFVC010000162.1:0-5517 GCA_959029275.1 uncultured Eubacteriales bacterium
AAGGTCCGCCGGAAGGCGGACATGATTGAGAAGAACCGAAGGTTCTTTCAAAGTTCGCGGAACGCGAACTTTTTAACCTTAATAAAAGGTCCGCCGGAAGGCGGACATGATTGAGAAGAACCGAAGGTTCTTTCAAAGTTTGCGGAACGCGAACTTTTTTTGGCCTGGACAATCAGGCGTTTTCATAGTCCCTATATTTTTCCTCAATCGTTTCGCGGGAGATGGTGTTCATCCCGGTCACCTTTGAGTTATGAGCGGCGATAAAGTAATTGCGGGCCGCCTCTTTCTCGCCCCAGGACTCGTAGATCATGCCGAGATAGTATTTGCTGTCGGCCATGGTTTCTTTTAAATCCAGAGCTTTGAGCAAAAGGGATTCCGCCTCCTCATAGTTGCCCAGCCGGTACTGAATCTGCCCGAGATTGTCGTAAGCTGGGCCATGACTTTCATCCTCATCCAGGGCCTTATTGGAGAATTCCGTCGCCTTGTCGTAGTCGCCAGCTTCTATATAGAAGTATCCAATGGTGGTATAGAAATCGATGCTGAAATATTCATAATCCTTGAGCATCTGTTCCATTGTGTCGATTGCCTTTGTCAGATCTCCCATCTTCCAGTAGGCGATGGCCAGATCCTGTCTCGCATATTTTAACATCATGGGATTAATTTTCTCCAATGAAACAAGCCGCTCAAAAATGGCCAGGGCTTCGGGATAGTGACATTCCCGCAACAGATGGAGACCATAGGCCAACAGTCCATAGACGCATTTGCTTCCATGGTTGGCAGCGTACCGATAGAAGGGGACAGCCCATTTTTCCTTGTGCAGAAAAGCGTCAATGAGGTAGCCGGTCATGCCGACACAGGTAGCGAAGTGAGTAAAATACATAATCAGGCCATACGCCGCATAAAAAATAAAGATGGAGTACCAGGGGAGGCGCAGGACAAAAATTAAGATCGTTCCCAACACCAGAGTGATGAAGTAGGGGTGTTTTTTTATAAAGTTCAAGTGGAATTCCTCCTAAACTACGTATGTTGGATTCTATGTGGTATTTCCTATCATATCATGTCGGAAGTCGCGCTTCAAGAGAAAAGATAAAATTTTATAAAAAAAGAATAAAAAAGAGTGCAATATGGAATGGAATTTGGTATAATAAATAAAAAATCCGCTTCAGCTGGTGACTGCGCTGTCACATGGGCGGATTCAGTCATCCAGGATAGAATAAGGAGATGCCCCGGCCCATGAAGATTACAGAAGTACAGGAGATTTTACATGCCAAATTGATTACGGAATTAGCGGAGGATTTTGACATAGAATTTGGATATGGCTGTGACCTGATGAGCGACGTGTTAGCCTTTGTTCAGCACAATGATATCCTGCTGACCGGGCTGGTCAACCCACAGGTCATTCGAACATGCGAGGTGGTGGATATTCACGCCATCGTCTTTGTCAGAGGAAAGGTGCCAGCGCAGGAGCTGATCGATATTGCAACGAGTGCGGGGATCACTCTCCTATGCACGGAGTATTCCCTGTATACATCCTGTGGATTGCTATACCAGCAAGGGCTTTTGGGGGAGGAGATCGGCCATGACTTTTCACTATAATGTGGACGGAGGGTACCCGGAGATGGCGGGGAGAGCCTCGACGAAATTCAAGAGCGTGTTGAAGGATCTGGGGGTGGATCCATCGGTGATCCGCCGTGTATCCATTGCCATGTACGAAGGGGAAATCAACATGGTCATCCACGCCAACGGCGGAGACATCCGCTGTGAGGTGGAGCCGGACAAAATCCGGGTTGTGCTTGCGGATCAGGGACCCGGAATCCCCGACGTTGAGCTGGCTATGCAGGCAGGCTGGTCCACCGCATCCCAGGAAGCGAGAGAATTAGGGTTTGGCGCGGGGATGGGGTTTCCGAATATGAAAAAATATAGCGACGATCTGGACGTACAGACAGAGGTGGGTGTGGGGACGACACTGACATTGGATTTTTTGATATAAGGGGGAAGACAGATGAAGGGAACCTATAAGCCATCCGTGGCGCTGATCGAAAATCGGTGCGTAGGCTGTACCACCTGCATTAAGCGGTGCCCAACCGAGGCCATTCGCGTGCGCAGCGGAAGAGCCCGTATTCTTTCCGATCTGTGTATTGACTGTGGAATGTGCATTCGCGTATGCCGCCACGGGGCCAAAGTTGCCGTGACGAAGCCGCTGGATGCGATCTTGGCCACCTCCTACAAGGTTAAGGTCGCGCTGCCAGCGCCATCCCTGTACAGTCAATTCGCTGGAAACCGCAACTTAAATCGCCTGTTGACGGCGCTTAAAAAGATAGGCTTTGACGAGGCATTTGAGGTGGCGAAAGGGGCGGAGATTGTCACGGCGGAGAGCATACGCTTTATCCAGAGGAAGAAGCAGGAGGGCGAGGAGGGCCCTTGGATTTCAACGGCTTGTCCCGCCATCGTCCGCCTGATCCAGGTGCGATTTCCTTCTCTGATCGATAATCTTATCCCGATCATACCGCCCATGGAGGCCATCGCAAGAATGGCGAGAGAATACTTTTACCGCCAAGGTTACAAGGATGAGGAGATCGGAATCTTTTTTATCACGCCCTGTGCGGCGAAAGTCACAGATGTACATAAGCCTCAGATGGTTGATAAATCCGCTGTCACCAGCGCCGTCGCGTTGAACGAAGTTTATTTTAGGCTTTTGCCGGTTTTAAAGACGGTGAAGGAAGAGGAAATCGAGGTCCTCCAGATGGCGACCAATCAGGGCGTTAGCTGGGCGAGAATCGGGGGAGAGAGCGAGGGGCTGTTGCTTCAGGATGTCATGGCGGTGGATGGGATTGAGAATGTCATCGAGGTGTTGGATAGTCTGGAGAACGGCCGGATCAAGCGAGTTGAGTTTATTGAGGCCAATGCCTGTATCGGAGGATGCCTCGGCGGACCTCTGGCACCGGAAAACCCGTTTAATGCCAAGGCTAGAATGCAGAAGGTCATGCGCAGCAACTTGAGTCCTCAGCTCCGCCATATATTGGATGGCATCGACATCAACTGCTACGTGCAAAAACAGGTGGAGCCGGCGAAGGTGCTGCACCTGGATGAAGACATGGCGAAAGCCCTGGAGAAGATGAGGCAGCGGGATGCACTATACCAGAATCTACCCCAGATTGACTGTGGGTCGTGCGGAGCGCCGAGCTGCGAGGCTTTTGCGCAGGATGTTGTCCAGGGCGAAGCCAACGTGGAGGATTGCATCTTTCTCCTGCGCGATAAAGTCAAAGAGATGGCGCAGGAGATGGTGAATTTGGCGGCGAAGCTTCCGCCGAGCATAAAAGAGAAGGAGTAAGGAGGAGTGGAGATGACAGTAGGAGATCTGGCCGAGCTATCCTGTCTACAACTGGCCACGGAGGGGACGGCTTTGGACGCCCCGGTGGAGGGAGGCTATGTAGGCGACCTTTTGAGCGTTGTAATGGGCAACGCCCAGGCAAACCAACTATGGGTGACCATTCAGAGCCATGTCAATATCATTGCGGTGGCAGCGCTGGCAGGAATTCCGGCCATTATAATCGCTCACGGGTACGAGCCGGAGAAGGAGACCCTGGAAAAAGCGAAGGAAGAGGGAATCGAGATTTTCACCACAGAGCTGGACTCGTTTTCCGTCATCCGCACGCTGATCCTGGAGAAAGGGCTGTAACGGCCATGATGAAGGAGCTGGCGCTTCATGTTTTAGACATCGCGGAAAACAGCGTCCGCGGGGAGGCGTCCCACATCGGGATCACCATAACAGAGGATAGGCGGAACAATCGATTCGCTATGGAGATCGACGATGATGGAAAGGGGATCGCGCCTGAAATTTTAGAAACCATAAAGGATCCATTCACCACCACGAGGACCATGCGGAAGGTGGGGCTGGGGATCCCGTTCCTCAACGATACCTGTCGCCTCTGCAACGGGCGGCTGGATATGGAGAGCACCGTCGGCCTGGGAACCCGGATGCGGGCGGAGATGGAATATAATCACATCGACCGGCCTCCGCTGGGAGACATGGCCGCTACCTTGATGGTGCTCATGTCGTCGCACCCGGAGATCGCCTTTACATACCGCCACATTGTGGATGACATTGCGTTTTCTGAGCCAAATGAGTTTGAGATTTCGTCGGGGGAATTGGAGGAAATTTTGGAAGGGGTTCCCCTTACTGTGCCAAAAGTATACAATTGGGTTAAGACATACCTTGAGGAGAGCATCCGTCAGTGTGAGACCGGTGGGGCTGAATCCTAGATATAGCAATTTCTGAAAATCATGTGAAAGAAGTGTAAAGCTGTTTACATCAGGTAAAAAATTTGATATAATGAGGGGTAGCGCTTGAGAATTTGTGGTGATCTGCACATACATACAGCGTTATCCTCCTGCGCCCAGGAGGACATGACGCCAAATAATATCGTCAATATGGCACTCCTGGCGGAGCTTGACGTAATCGCGGTAACGGATCATAACTCCTGTGGAAACGCGGACGTAGTCATGAAAGCCGCCGAGGGAACAGATCTGGTGGTTGTTCCGGGACTGGAAGTGCAGACGAGGGAAGAGGTCCATGTGCTGGCTCTGTTTGGTGAGCTGGATCGGGCGCTTATTTTGCAGAGGGAAGTCTATGCTCATCTGCCAGGACGGCAAGCGCCGCCAAAGATTTTGCAAAGACAGCGCTTTCTCAGCGAAGATGACGAGGTGATGGGATATTGTGATAAGCTATTGGGATTTGCCACCAGTCTGACCGTTGAGGACGTGTTCGGGCTGACAAGACAGCTGGGCGGGGCCATGCTTCCGGCGCATATTGACCGGAAGAGCAACAGTATTCTGTCAAATCTGGGATTTATCCCGGAGGACCTGGACCTGGCCACCCTAGAGATTTCTATGTATGCGCCGCGGAGCGAGTATGAGACGCGGTATCCACGCCACAGGATTCTTCAGAATTCCGATGCCCATGAGCTGGGGCACATTGGGATCGTTTCCAATGTCTTGGACCTTGAAGCGAAGACGGCGGCGGAGGTTATCCAATTGTTGAACACAAGGGCTGCGATCTGACGCGCAGTCTGTGTCAATAGCGGCCAAGCCGCAAACCCAGTTATAGACGTACAAATATTAAGGAGGTACAAATCATGGCATGTAATTGCTGTAATGGAGAGGACAAAGAAAAATACGCTGAGCTGGAAGCGTTTATTGAGTCCCTGCCAACGACCAAAGGTGAATTGATTCGCGTCCTACACAGGGCTCAGGGCATCTTTGGATATCTGCCCAGAGAGGTACAGGTCTTCGTTGCGAGGAAGCTGAATATCCCCGTATCCAAGGTATACGGCGTCGTCAGCTTCTATTCCTACTTCACCATGAAGCCAAAAGGAAAATATGATATCTCTGTATGTATGGGAACCGCCTGCTATGTCCGCGGAGCGGAGAGGGTGCTGGAAGCCCTCACCAAGAAGCTTGGAATCGGGACCGGGGAGACGACGATGGATGGGAAATTTTCCCTGCGTTCGCTGCGCT
>CAUFVC010000163.1:0-5514 GCA_959029275.1 uncultured Eubacteriales bacterium
GTTTGCAACGGATAAATAAAAAAAAGTTGTGATTAAGCTCAGGAAAGCCGGAATAATGGCTTCGTCACCGTACTGCCCTGTACCTGATAGGAGCGAGGGCCTGTAATTTTCATATAGGGCTTTGCCTCAAGGTGAGGAAGCTGACCGCGCTCAATCAATTCCAGTGACAGAATCACAGGCCTGGGCTGGACAATGGGTTGTACCGATGGATAGGCGGCGACGGCTTCAGCAGCTTTTTGGCGGAGGAGGGCATATGCCGCCGACGGAGAGAGCATCGCCGCGCCGTAACAGGACATTGCCTCTTTAAGCTGCGCCGTCACGACGCCGGGAATCTGCCGCTGAGCCTCTGCACAGGCGTAATCGTCCCCGGCCACAAGGATCACCGGCTTCCCGTGATCCCCGGCGATGCTAGCATCCAGCAAGATTTCGCCGGCTTCTGTATCATGGATCCTAAACTTCTGCCACAGGGTCGACATCATCGTATGCTCCAAAACAGCGGTCGGAGTCCCTGCCATAGCGTGATATCCCAACAGAGCCACAGCATCCACGGACTCGATGTACGGCATCCGATTTGTCCCGGTATCCCCTTGGATAATGCGGTCCACATCGGCGCTAATGTCCTCCCAGATGGCGCTGCAAGCTCCGCCATGGCAGTCCCGGACATACACGCGCTCTACGCCCGCCTCTTTAAATCCTGCCGCTAATTCATTAATCTGCCGGGTCATATACCGCCGGCATTCCCCATACAAAGGATGTGTCGCATTGACTTGTTCATTTTGGTAGATGCCGCAGAGTCCCTCGGCATCGGTCATAACTAGTACATTCATACAAACCTCCATTCCGGAGCACACGCGGCGGGGCGAAGAGGGCTATTTGTGACGCTCCGGCACGCCTCCTGATACTTTTCGTTGCAGCCATTATAGCATTGGTTATGAGAGAAAGCAAGAAATGAATTCTTTGCTAAACTTATTCAGTGGAACTTTACATCACGGCCCATGTCTAGTATAATGAGACAAAATGCAGTACAAGGAGGGATACAATGGCCTATCGAGTTACGGACGCCAACGTAAAGAAGAAAGGATTTTCAAAGACTTCACGGGAGAGCGTTCCCATTGGAGGGGGCGACTGCGGCGCGAATGTCTGGCTGGAGGAAGACAGCAGACTTCACCTGCTGCTGAGCAAGACTGATAGTTTTGGAGAGTCCGGGCGTCTAATGAAAACAGGATATATCACAGTACACATACCGGGTGTCTTTTCGCGGGATAACCTGCCGGAGTTGGAGTTGGATTTGGCCGATGGTTGTGTTCGCATCCGGGATACCGCCGGTCAGGTGCGGATCACCGTGTCCGCTTTTGTGGACACTCCGCTGCTGGCCGTGCGCGTGGACGCGGCGAGAAAGGTGCCAGTGACTGTTGAACAGATCAACTACCGGGATCGGGAGCGCGTCCTGAATCCGAAGGATGAATCGTGCTATGGGTATGGCAGAGCGCCTTTTTTGGTTAAGGAGAGCGCGGATCGGGTATTTTGTCCGGCTGACCGTCTGCAATGGTGCCATTTTAATCAGTGGTCGTACTATGCCTATACGGTTTTGAATCAGAATCTCGCGGAGCATATCGGCGAGGACCCCATACGGAATCGAACGTTTGGATGCGTCGTGGGAGGAGAAGGATTTGTCCGTGTGCAGACGAGGCTTGAGGCGGAGCCAAATACACGGCATATCCTGTATATCTTGCAGGACTGCCGAATGTCAGCAACCCCGGAAATGTGGGCCTTGGAAACCGAGAGGCTGGCCGACGAATTATTTTCCACTTCCTATTCCGATGCCCTGAGAAAGAATCGTGACTGGTGGGGTCGGTTTTTTGGTGAGTACTATCTCTTCGCAGGTGGGACTCCGGAAGCAGAGCTAGTGTCCAGAGGGTATACCCTACAAAAATACATGAACGGCTGCGCTGGCCGCGGCAAAATGCCGATTAAGTTTAACGGCTCAATTTTTACGGTCCATCCTTCGCCATGGAACGAAAAGGATTATGATTATCGACTTTGGGGGGAACCCTATTGGATCCAAAATACTCGCCTGATTTACTGGGACATGTTGTATTCTGGCGATTTTGAGGGGATGCGGTCGTTCTTCCAGCTCTGTAAACAGCTGATGCCCATTTGCCGGGATAGGGCTCGCAATACTTTTGGCTGCGGGGGAATTTTGCTGCCCGAGACCTTTACATTCTATGGGACCTATGCGGATTCAAACTTTGGCTACACCCACATTGGGGAGGAGAAGCCAGAGTGTGTGAATCGCTATATCGGCTGGCATGTAAATGGGCAGTTGGAGATCGCGTTTATGATGTTGATGTTTTGTCAGTTTTCAGGAGACGATGATTTTCTGAGGGACACGGCGCTGCCTTTCGCGGGAGAGGTGCTACAATTTTTCCGGGAGCGGTTCTCTCGAGGCGGGGATGGAAAACTTCGCATTGCGCCGGTCTCGTCATTGGAAACATGGCAGGATTGCGTCGATGACACGCCGGATCTCGCCGGGATTATGGCAGTGTCCCGCTTGATGAGGGAACTGGGGGGGACGCCTGCGCTGACGGAAGAGGATCTGTGCAGCATCCCTTATATGGAGAAGAATGGAAAGCGGGTGGTGGCGCCCTGCCGGGATTTTATTGACACAGAGCCGAAAAACTGTGAGACACCGGAGCTCTACGTGCTGTTTCCCTATCAGGTCCTCAGCCCCTATGATAGCCCTGAAATGCGCGAAGTCCTGACGGACACCTTTTTCCAGCGGACGAATCGGCATATCGCAGGGTGGTCTCAGGCTTTGGAGCAGGCCGCAATTCTGGGCATGACGGATTTTTGCCGCGAAACGGTGACCGCCAATTTCGCTGCTGTAGCGGAAGACTGTTTCTTCCCGGCATACTGGGGCCCTAACTTTGACTGGACGCCGGATCAGGACCACGGGACTTCAACGTCCATTGGCCTTTTGTTCATGGCCTTACAGGTGGACCGGGGAGAAGTCCGATTTCTGCCGGCCTGGCCGGAGGAATGGGATGTGTCTTTCCGTTTGCCGGTTCCAGGAGGGATAGCCGTGTTGGAGTATGAGAATGGAAAAATTTTGACTCGGGACGTCGTGCGGGAGAAATAAAAAATGGGCAACCTCTGTCAGAGGGACAGATGGAGGTTGCCCGAATTGTGATCTTATTGTTGTTTTTTTAGGAAGGGACGAAAAAAGGCTTGACAGCGAGAAAGTGGGTATGCTATAATAATGTTCGCTTGAAACAAAGTGTGATGGGGGTATAGCGCAGTTGGGAGCGCGCTTGAATGGCATTCAAGAGGCCAGGGGTTCGAATCCCCTTATCTCCACTCTTGGCGCGATTGTGACAAAAGCCGCTTAGATAGCTGAAGACAGCTTGATAGACGGCTTTTGTTGTGTTTTCTTTGGCGCAATATCTTGCAGTTAAATAGTATTTCAATGCGTGAAAATGACACGTTTTGCGAAAGAATATGACACGAAATATGACACGAAATTATCTATTTGTTACCCTTTTTTGAACCGATGACCGCCTCCTGTCGGCGCAGGGGGCGGTTATTTTTTTTCTTGCGAATACTTGACATTTCAATCCACGTCCCTTATAATATAAGTAAGTTAACTCGTGAAGGATAAGGCTGGGTTCCCGAATGGGAGTAGGTTATTTAACTTAGAATTCCTTTGCCCCTGGGGTTAGCTTATTTATTTTTCATTTTCTCTCTAAGGTTCTGGATGATGTGTTCAGGGTCCTTTTTGATTTCATTGACGATAAAATCTATGGTTTGTATAGAATAGCTATATGTTGGTACAGTCCCTATCGTATTGACATAGCAATATCTATCATTTTCCTTCAGGCTATAATAATTGCAAAAAAGTTGAAAATGATATTGATTAAACTTTATTGGAATACCATCCCTGGACAGTCGTGCATTTATTTCCTTATTAAGCTTTTTCATTGTATATTTGTGGGTTTTATTCGGGTCTTTAAGTTCTTTGATGACTTGGGCCTTGCTGTCGGACGTATTGTCGATACCAACAATGTTGGTCGCTTTGTTTTTGTCTTTCGTAATATAATACAAATGCTCAATTTTAATCGAAAAGGCCTCATTATTCCCGTCAGATAACCTCGCTATCTCATTCTCTGATGTTATTAGTCGTTCCGACAGTTGTACTGGATATTTTGCACGGATTTCTTCCACATTAAATGATTTCATACTGACAGAAAGTGTAAGAAAATTTTGCGGTATAATTTCTGTCATATCCACATTGTGAAATTCTTGCATTTTTTCTATAAAATTGAATATACATGATTGAAAAAGAGGAATATATACCATTTCATATTCTTGCGTGATATAGTGAGTACTTGTATTCCTTAATTCTATGATCTTATCTAAGTTAAGACGGAGAGGGGCCTTTTTATTCGTAAATACTTTCTGAATGCAGTTTTCGAGAGAAATAGTTCTGTTTGGGTTGTCCTGGTAATATACACTTTTTTCACCGTATTTTTTTATCATGTGTGACTTCAGCATTAACTCCCAGGCATTGCAGATAAAAAGACTAAAACCTTCCACACGATATTTAATTGTCGGCTTGTTATACAATTCAATGGCCATAATGAACGCTTCTTTAGATTTTTCAAGTAATTCGTTTTCTATCTTTTCCATAGCCAACCTTCTTTCTTTTACTGAAATTTTATCAACCGTCTCCTGTCGGCGCAGGGGGCGGTTATTGCTAGTCAAGTTCCAGCTGGGTGAAATCGATGCTGAGACTTGCTAGGGTGTGAACCTGGACAACATCCCGGAAGGTATGGGTGATGGGGGTTAGCTCTTGTTCCAGGTGGTATACGGTGACAGTTTCATTCATAGGATTGACAATCCAGTATTCTTTGATGCCATATTCTGCATAAAGGTTAAGCTTTGTCAGGTAATCTCGGCGCGCAGTGCTGGGGCTGACGATTTCAATAATCCACGTCGGGGCGCCGATGCACCCCTTTTCCGTGATCTTATCCCGATCACAGATGACCATCAAGTCCGGCTGTACGATGTTGGGCGTGTCCTCGTCTTCGTGTTGGAGATAGACATCGAAAGGGGCGGGGAATACTTCACAGGTTTTGCCTCTTAAATAGAGGCTGATTTCTGTGTGTAAGAAACTGAGTGTCCTCTGATGATTTGCACTGGGCCCGGCCATGTAATAGATTTCGCCGCCGATCAACTCCGCCCGGACATCTTCGCCCAGGGCTTCCCAATCTGCTAGGCTCGCTTTCTTGGATTCTTGTAGTGCCATGGTCTCCTCAACTTCATCGGGGATGTATTCCATGATGTCCCCCGGTTGACAGTTTAAAAGTTTACAAACTTTAGCAATGTTGCTCCATGAAATCGGCTTCTGCTCCCTTAACGATTGTATAACACCTTCTGCAAGAAGCTTTTCCCTGCGAAGGGTACTAGTGTTGTAACCTTTTTCCTTAAGGGCCGAAAGGACATCTAACTTAAAAA
>CAUFVC010000164.1:0-5503 GCA_959029275.1 uncultured Eubacteriales bacterium
CAGCGCTTTCTCACCAATCGCTATACCCTGAGCCGGGAATTCAAAAAAGAAACGGGAAGCACGATCTATAGCCATATTATTGCGAAGCGTATCTCCTGCGCCAAGCAGCTGTTGGAAGAGGGACAGTCTGTCATGGATGCCTGTGTACAGACAGGGTTCAACGATTATACGAATTTTATCCGAACGTTCAAGAAGATGACGGGTATGACGCCACATCAATATCGAAAGGTGCAGGAGAAACGGAAAAACAGTTGAACATTACAATTGCGTTAACAGTGGTCAAAAAATCTGGGAAAGTCCTTTTATTTCGCCACAATCTGTGATATAATACCGCCAGAGGGTAAAGCCCTTTGGACAGGCTAAAAACGATATTGCGGAGGTGGAGACATGCCACCGGTGAGCTTGCTGATCAAGCCGGCGTCCAGCCTTTGCCAGATGCGGTGCCGGTACTGTTTCTATGCCAGTATCGCGGATAACCGTGTCCGCGCATCGTATGGGATCATGCCGGTTGAAACCCTGGAAGAGTTGATCCAAAAGGCGTTAGCCTACGCAGAGGGGGCGTGTTCGTTCGCCTTTCAAGGTGGGGAGCCGACCATGGCGGGGCTTGATTTTTTTGAGGCCGCCGTGAGATTTCAGCGAACCTATAATGTCCACGGCGTCTCCATATCCAACGCCATCCAGACCAACGGATATGCCATCGACGATACATGGGCTCAGTTTTTTCATGATCATGGATTTCTGGTGGGGTTGTCCATGGATGGGCCCAAGGATTTGCACGACCGCTATCGCATAGATGCCAGCGGAAAAGGAACTTTTCAGAGGGCGATGGCAGCGGCGCGGCTATTTAAGAAATACAAGGTCGAATTTAATATACTACATGTCATCACGTCACAATCCGCGAGACATCCGGAGCAGATATACAATTTTTATAGAAAGCAGAACCTCCCCTTCTTACAGTTTATTCCTTGTTTGGATCCAATCGGTGAAGCGTGGGGCGGAAATCCATATTCCCTGACTCCTAGGGGATGGCAGGACTTTTATACGGCATTGTTTGATTGCTGGTATCGAGACTTTGCCAGCGGACAGTATGTCAGCGTGCGGTATTTCGACAATCTAGTTCACATGTTGCTGGGAAGGAACCCTGAGATCTGTGCTCTGCAGGGACAATGCTGCTGTCAATGGGTCATCGAAAGCGACGGAGGGGTATATCCCTGCGATTTTTACGTATTGGATGGCTGGAAAATGGGGACCATCCAGCAGGATGATTTTCCGGGTCTCATGTCCAGCCCTGTACTGCGGGACTTTATTCAACAGTCCCGACATCTCCCGCGGGACTGCGCGTCGTGCAGGTGGTTTTCCCTGTGCAGAGGAGGGTGCCGCCGGGAGCGGGAAGACTTTGCCGCGGGAACGCTGGAGCAAAACCACTATTGCGAAGCGATTCAGAAATTTTTGGAGTACTCGTATCCTCGTCTGCTGAATGTAGCGCGAAGTGTACGCCATATCGATCAATGGAAAGAGGAGTAGCGATGTCAATGACAAGATATGCACCGTCAGGTAAGTTCTCCACAGTCGGGCTAATCGGGATGATTTTTGGCGGTCTCCTGGGAGCCTTTATTTTCGGAACGGTTTACATTTATCTTATGAATTATTTTTCCAACATGGTGTTGCGGTTGATCATCATAGGAGGCCTGATCGCCGGCATGTCCCAGTGGATGATCTTTTTGATGCGGATCGGAAAGATTCGGCGGCCGATGCTCGCCATGGGCGTTACCGCCCTATCGCTGCTATTCTTGTTGTACAGCAAATGGGTGGTCTATGTCAACATGGTGCAAGAAATTTGGAGGTCAACAGATAAAGTCTGGTATGCCAACCTGGCGATGCCCGGATTTTTCCAGACGTGGTGGGACACGTTTGTTCACCCTATGGATCTGTGGAAAGCCGTGGTGGAGATCAATCTTCGCGGCTTTTTGCTGGTGAATGGACGGCTGATGACAGGGGTTCCCTTGGCTATACTCTGGATTCTGGAGACCCTTTTGTTGCTTGTGATTCCCCTGTACCGCGTTGCGCTCAACGCCAAGAAACCCTATGTTGAGAGCAAAGGGTGCTGGCTGACAGAGGAAGAGGAGATCATCATTACCTATGTACAGGATTACAGGACGATGCGGAGGGCTCTGCTCAAACAGGATTATAGCGGCCTCAGCTCACTGGATTACCACGTGCTGGAAGGCCAGGAATCCCACGGCATCCTTACCTTTTACCGCAGGAAGGGCTACACCGGCCCGTATATTACACTTGACAATGTGAAGGCCATACAGACGGGACCCAAAAAGATTCGGCACCGCTTTGTGCCGGTCGTCCGCCTGGTGGACATCGGCGAGGAGACGGCGGCGGAGTTGTATGCTCGATTGCGCGCCCGCAAGCTTGAGGCGGAGTCGAAGGATGGTGAGAAGCCCGCTTCAACCGGAGAGGGGGGCTGGAAGCGGCGGTTCGCGGAGCTCCATTTCAACCTTCGCCAGTGGCTGTCCGGTTTGCGCGCTGATATCCGAACCGTTACGGCGGGAAAATCAGGGCCGGAAGCGGAGGATGAGGGGGAGAAGTGCGAGGACGTCTATGAGGATGGCGAGAAGGTCGTTTCCATTGAGGAGGTCACGATCCATGTTCCCAATATTACGCCGGAGATGGAGAAGGAATATATAGTAAAAAAAGCCCAGGAAGAGGAAGAATCTAAGGGTCGCCGCAAGAGAAAAGGCCCTGCACAAAAATAAGTTTTAGCCGCTCCCTGTACATGGGGATGCGGCTTCCCTTATGTGTAGCCATCGGGCTCCGCGTGGAGAATACCGTTTCTTAAACTTTTCATGAACTTTTATCGTTTTTTATGATTTTTCAGAGGATTCCTGCTATAATCTATATCAACTTTGGAGGTTGCGATGAGCGAAGTGGATTTTACAGCAATGCCCATGGACTCAAAATTGCAAGATGCCTTTCAATTTCTTTCGGAGATTGACAGGGCGAAGACGGTGCTTCGCCAAAATGTCGTACCGCCGGAGCTCCGCCAGGAAAATGACGCGGAGCATTCCTGGCACATGGCGGTGTGCGCCATACTCTTAGCCCCCTACTATCCGCAGCCCTTGGATCTCGGCCATTGTCTCTCCATGATCCTGCTTCACGATGTTGTGGAGATTGACGCCGGCGACACGTACTGCTACGACGGGCTGGCCAATCTGGATAAAGCGGATCGGGAGCGCTGTGCCGCTGAGCGAATATTTGGACTCCTTGGCCCGGAGGGTGGGAAGTGGAAAGCGCTCTGGGAAGAATTTGAGGCAGGCGAGAGCCACGAGGCCAAGTTTGCGGCGATCATGGACAGAATCCAACCGTTGCTGATGCACATGCGGACAGACGGATATGCCTGGAAGACGCATGGGATCCGAAGGGAGCAGGTAGAAAAGAGAAATGAGGCGGCGAAGGAGCAAGCGCCCGCACTGTGGGAGGCCGTGACTGCGATGCTGGATTATGGCCAGTCACAGGGATGGCTGAAGTAGGAGGACTGCATGTTTGGATATATTTCCACCAATAAATTAGAGTTAAAGGTCAAGGATTATTATCGGTATAGGGCGTACTATTGTGGTCTGTGCCGGATGCTTAAGATGCGCTACGGCATCAGAGGACAGATTACCCTCACCTATGACATGACATTTCTCATCCTGCTGCTGACGTCGCTCTATGAGCCGGAACAGGTGGAAGAGTATCACCGCTGCGCCGCCCATCCCACCGTGAAGCACTGGATGATCATGAATCGATACACGCGGTACGCGGCGGATATGAATGTGGCCATGGCATATCACCACCTGATGGACGATTGGAGCGACGAGGGCAAGGTGATGAGCCGCAGCGCGGCCATGGCGCTGCGGGGAGCCTATGGAAAGATTGAGGCGCGCTACCCGAGGAAAATGGGCGCGATTGAAAAAAATCTGGCGAGGCTACACCAGTTGGAGGACGAGAAGTCTGGCAACCTGGACGATGTTTCCGCCTGTTTTGGGCGAATCATGGAATTGCTTCTTGTATACAAACAGGATCATTGGGAACCTTATCTGAGAAAGGTTGGTTTTTACCTGGGGAAGTACATTTATTTGCTCGACGCTTGGGATGATTTGGAGGAGGACAGGCGGAACAAAACGTATAATCCGCTCCTGCATTGTCAGCAGCAGCCGGTGACGAAGGAGAGGATGCAGAGCTTTCTCCTTTCGACGATTGCCCTGTGTACGCAGGAAGCCGAACGGCTACCGCTTGTTCAGGATGCGCAGATCCTCCGGAATATATTGTATTCTGGGGTTTGGACTCGATTTGAGCAAAAGAGAGGGAATTCAAAAAAATCCTGTGGACAGGTTATGAATAGAGAAAGGACTAACACACGATGAATGCAGATCCATATGAAGTTTTAGGGGTATCAAGGGACGCGTCGGACGACGAGGTCAAGAAAGCCTATCGGGAATTGGCGAAAAAGTATCATCCGGACCGGTATGTGGACAATCCTCTCTCAAGTCTGGCGGAAGAAAAATTTAAAGAAGTTCAGCAGGCGTATGACGCCATTATGGAGGAGCGCAGCGGGCATGGATCTTCCTACCAACAATCCTCCTATGGCGGATATTCACAGAATCAGTATCAGGAGTATGGCGGCGCGGACGCGGAGACGCCGGAACTGCAAACGGCCCGGAATTATATCGAGCTGAAGCGATATCGGGAGGCGCTCAATCTCCTGGCCCGGATCACCAACAGATCTGCGCGGTGGTATTACTACAGCGCGCTGGCAAATCGAGGACTTGGGAACAATGTGGAAGCGATGAACCTGGCAAGGCAGGCTGTATCCATGAATCCAAACAATCTGGAATATCGAAATTTTCTGAATCAGATGATGCAGGCCAATCAGACCTATCAAGCAAATTCGCAGCAGTACGGCGGTATGGGATCGAATCCCTGTGACTGCTGCCTCCAGCTGTGGTGCATGGATTCCTGTTGCGAGTGCTTCGGAGGAGATTTGATATCATGCTGTTAAAACCCAGGAACATGGCGTTTCTAGGATTGAATTTGGCCTTATGTCAAGTGCTGATCATATTGGCATCCGTATTGGATTTTAGCAGCCTTACGTTCATGGTGCTGGCCAACTGCTGTGTGGGAATCGCATTTGCGGAGACAGGGCTCAAGGCGGGGACAGCGTTTTTTGCGGCGTCCTGCATTTTAGGTGTGTTTCTCTCTCCCAACAAATTGTATATGATGACCTACGCGGCCATCGGCGCTTACATCACATTCAAAGAATGGATGGAACAGAGGGTGTTGCTGCATAAGCCACCCGCTCTGCTGTGGGCAGTTAAGCTAGTTTTTTTTAATGCGATGTATATCCCTTTGCTTCTCTTTTTTCCGGAATTGATCTTTGGACGCCAGGTTTCGACGCCGATGCTCCTAGTGGCCTGGGGAGGAGGACAATTGTTGATCGCACTCTGCGACTGCG
>CAUFVC010000165.1:0-5491 GCA_959029275.1 uncultured Eubacteriales bacterium
ATCGCGGCGACGGCGCCCTCTGTAGACGGATTTGCCTCAGGGGTGGCAGCGCTGATCACCGACAATCTCAAAACAACGTACCCGGCCCATGTGCCGAAGGCATTTATCGGGGATCTAACGGTTTTGTCACAGGCGCCCATGGAGACGATTGTGGCCGGAGTAGGCGATATCATCGGGAAGTACACCAGCCTGTGCGATTGGAAGATGAGCGCCATCATCAATGGAGAGTATTATTGCCCTACACTGGTAGCGCTGGTGGAGGAGGCGGTCAAGCGGGTCTGCGAAAGCAAAGCAGGGCTACAGAACCGAGAGCCGGAGGCGATCCGGAGCCTGACGGAAGCGCTTTTGCTATCGGGGATCGCCATGGGGTATGCTGGAAATTCAAGGCCTGCTTCGGGGAGCGAACATCATCTGTCTCACTTCTGGGAGATGGATTTTCTGTTTAAAGGAAAGAAAGCTGTCATGCACGGGATCAAAGTAGGAATCGGGACTGTCGTTTCCTGCAAGCTATACGAATACTTGCGCAGCCTAGATGCCCAGGAGATTCAAAACAGACAGACGGCGCCTTTTGACCGGCCGCGGTGGGAGGAGGAAATGAGACGGGTGTACCGGAGTGCGTCCGGGGGAATTATCCGGCTTGAGGAGGAATCGGGAAAGAACGAGGAATCGAGGCGAGCAGTTAGAATCCAGAGCATCCGGGATCATTGGGCGCAGATTCAGAGAGAGGCGGAGCGTCTGCCAAGAACGGATCAAATTGAAGCGCTGCTGTCAAGCATGGGGGGACCGATCCGGCCCGGACAAGTGGGGCTATCCAGAGAGACTGTCTACGATAGCATCCTCTACGCGAAAGAGGTCCGCAATCGGTATACCATCCTCCAGCTGCTGTGGGATCTTGGCGTGTTGGAGGATGCGGCGGGCAAAATCGTCGATGACTTGTATTCCTAGTGGAGGAAATGAGTACACATGTTGAATATTCAGCGCATGGATTACATCCTGAACGAACTTCGCAGCAAGAAGACCGTGTATGTGGCGGATCTCGCGGCGAGATATTACGTCAGCCCCTCCACCATCCGCCGCGACTTGGCCAGTTTGGAGAGGGAGGGGATTGTGCGCCGTATCTATGGGGGAGCGGTCCTCATCGAGCGGGATAATTCCGAGATCCCGTATCTGATCCGTCAAAATGAAAGACAGCAGGAGAAAGATACTCTGTGTGTACTGGCAGCGGAGCTAGTTCAGGACGATATGATGATCTATCTCGATCATACCAGCACGGCGGTCAATATGGTAAAATTTCTGGCGTCCAAAAAAGACCTGAAGATTTTGACCACGAGTTTACAGGCGGCGGCTAGCTGTCTGGATTCGCTTGCCGCCAATGTTTATTGTACAGGCGGCTGGCTAAATCCTAAGCTTAGAGGCTTCACCAGCGAGGCGGCGAGACGGCAGATCGCCTGTTTCTATCCTGATCTCAGCTTTTTTTCGGCCCGGGCGCTCTCCCTGGAGGCTGGCGTCACGGATATCAATGAAGAGGATATCTATCTCAAGCAGGAGGTTCTAAAGCACAGTAAGACATCGGTTTTGCTCTGTGACAGCAGCAAGTGGGGGAAGATCTCCTACCGAAAACTATGCGAACTGGGTGAGCTCGATGCCATTGTGACGGATCGGAAGCCGGATTCTCACTGGATGGCCGCTTTGGCAGAGCAAAATGTTAGACTCTTTTATCCAAAATAACTCTTGACTTTCCCGCCACTTTTTTATATAGTGAATGGGAATGAGGCAACACGAAGGAGGATAACGGATGAGACAGAGTGAATATCATGGATTTTTGCGGTTAGATTTTGAGTTCCAGGGGAGGGACGCCATCATCGTATGCCCAAAGCGGAGGGCAGCCGGAAGTCCTTGGGTCTGGCGCGCCGAATTTTTTGGCGCTTTCGATACTGTGGATGTGGAGATGTTGAACCGTGGCTGGCATGTTGTATACTATCAGGTGAGCAATATGTACGGGTGCCCGGAAGCGATTTCTCTGATGAAAGCCTTCCATGATTTTGTGGAATCGGCGTATGGACTGAGCCGGAAGGCTGACATTTTTGGATTCAGCAGGGGCGGCCTCTATGCGGTTAACTATGCGCTCCGGTACCCGCAGGAGGTCTCCACCCTGTATTTGGACGCACCGGTAGTGGATTTGATGCAATGGCCGCGGGAAGGCGCCGGGGCGGAGTGGACCGAATGTAAAGCGGTCTATGGGATTCAAGAGGATTCGGAGCCTATCGCGGAAAACCCCATCGCCCATCTGGAGGAGCTGGCCGCTGCCCAGATACCGGTTATCCTTGTAGCGGGGGACGCGGACCAGGTTGTGCGGTATGAGAGAAACGGAAAGATCTTGGTGGAGACGCTTCAGAGGAAAGGGGCAGATGTGCAGGCGATCGTCAAACCTGGCTGTGACCATCATCCCCATAGCTTGGAGGATCCCTCTCCCGTAGCTAATTTTATCGCGCGACGCCGGGGACAGTGGGATGAATATACGCTGGAGCCAGGGGAGTGGACCAACTCATGGTTTGAGCGTCCGTCGGAGAATCGTACTCGCGTTATGCTGATCGGAGATTCCATTACCTACGGGTATCGGCCTTACGTCCATATCAATATGGGCCAGGAAGTCTGCGTGAATATGTTGGCAACGTCCAAAGCTGTGGATAATCCTTATTTCATACCGGAACTGGATTTCGCCTTGGACCAGTATGGACTACAGTACGATCTGATTCATTTTAACAATGGCCTTCACGGGCATCACTTGTCCACCCAGGCATACGCTGAAGATTATGAGAGAGTTGTCCGGCATCTGTTGGAGCGGTATCCCAGCGCAAAGCTGTGTTTGGCGCTTTCGACTCCCTGTTCAGAATCTGACAATATCATGGTGATCAAAGAGGATGAGGATCGCATGATCCGGGAGAGAAATGCGGTGGTTCTCGCACTGGCCGACAAGTATCGCGTGGCGGTGGACGACTTGTATGAGGCTATGCTGCCCCATCCGGAGTATCACGTCGATGATGGGTGTCATTTCACGGAGGAAGGACGGGAACAGCAGGGCAAGCTCATAGCAGATTTTATCAGAAGGAACCTGGGAATGGAAGGAAATTGAAAGTTTCTCTTTCTCCCCATTGTACAGGGGATACAGGAAACGATATTTTAATGGCGCAGGGAAAGGGCCTATCGATATTCGGAAGGCGTTTTCCCTGTGACCTTTTTAAAGGCCCGGTTGAAGTTGGCCGTATTGTTGAATCCGCAGCGGCAGGCGATCTCCAGAATGGAGCTGTCGGTGGACTCCAAATATTCTATGGACTGTTCGATGCGCTTAATCGTGATATAATCCCAGGGGGAGATTCCGTTTAAGCGCTTAAATATTGTAGAAAAATACGACCGACTCATGTTGGCGGCCTTTGCGAGATCGTCTAAGCTCAGATCAGAATCCAGATGGTCATGGATATAGCGGATGGCGTCTTCGATTTGGGAGAGACTTTGGACATGGATCGCAGGGCGCGATGGCTCCCGGGAGATATAGTCATAATGGCGGCTGACTGTGACGAGAATCGTCAGCAGTTGGATTTTAACCATGAGCTCGTATTCGGGAAGCCGATTGGCGAATTCTTCCTCCATCTGAAGAATTAGGCTGCGGATCACGGCAGTCGCAGGATTTCGGCGATCCAGCCGGTTCTCGAAGGCGTCGCTCCGCTCAAAAAAGATTTTAAGATATATCGCGTCAAACAGACCTTTTTGGGCGGCAATCTGACGACGGCGGTGGCGGCGCGGTCATCTGGGGCGGAGTGCTGTTCATCCCCAGCCATCTGGTAGCGGAGGTGGTAGACGGGGCAGCCAAAACCCATGTGAAGGATATATTTGGGTTCGAGATGATCTCTCAGGGGATCTTTACCACGGCGCAGATTGACCAGAATGTCTGGTCCTGCCATATGCTCGA
Source organism: uncultured Eubacteriales bacterium (assembly GCA_959029275.1). Classification (GTDB taxonomy): domain Bacteria; phylum Bacillota; class Clostridia; order Lachnospirales; family Bianqueaceae; genus Bianquea. Next base: position 3,968 of record CAUFVC010000165.1, read on the forward strand.
CCGGCTCACCCGCTTTATTCAGACGGATGCTCGGGGCGAAGAGTACCGGGAGCTGGATTGGACGCAGGAGTACGCGGCAGCGGAAGAGCTTGCGGGAGGCCGCGGACAGTCCGCTCTGTGAGGGGCGCTCAATTTTAAATCAATGGGAGGCTATTTATGGAATCACTGTATATTGGAACGTACACGGATCGGCAGAGCGAAGGGATCTACGGATTAACGGGGGATCCGGAGACGGGGCGCTGGACATCGCCTGCCCTGCTGGCAAAAACCCCGTCCCCCACCTATCTGTGTTGGAATACGGATCGAACGGTTCTGTACGCGATCTCCGAGGAACCCTCCGAGATCGCCAGCCAAGCGCGAGGGAAAGTCATGTCGTACCGGCGCGATCCGGAGACGGGGGCCCTGACGGAGCAGAGCTCTGTCGCGGCGCCGGGATTGGCTTTCTGCCATCTGGCTGTCGACAGCCAGAGCCGGTTCCTTTTTGCCGTGAGCTACCGCGAAGCCTCCATCCAAAGCTATAGGCTCCGGCCGGATGGGTCCGTCGGGGAACTTGTCTGTCACACGACCCACTATGGCAGGGGGGCTAACCCTGAGCGGCAGGAGAATGCACACGTTCACTCTGTGTGGTTTTCGCCGGATGAGACACGGCTGTGCATCTGTGATTTGGGCCTGGATCGGCTATATTGGTACAGCGTGGATTGGGAGACAGGGCGCTTCCTATATGAAAACTCTCTTGTTTTTCCTGACGCCAGCGGTCCGCGGCATCTGGTCTTTCACCCAAATGGGCGGTTTGCCTATCTGGTGGCGGAGCTGAGCTGCCAGATTTTTGCGCTGGCGTACACACAGGATGGGTTTCAGATTCTCCAGTGTACAGAGCTTTTGGATGAAGCGGACCGGGTTTCCACAGCGGCCGCCGTGCGCATAACCGGTGATGGGCGATTTGTCTATGCCTCCACCAGGGGACAGGATGTGTTGACGGCCTTTCGGTGTGGGGAGCGCGGTGATTTGACGCGGATTGCGCAATACCCTGCCAGGACCGCTCACCCCCGTGATTTTCAACTGATACACGGCGATGCCTATCTGCTTTGCGCCGGGAGGGATTCCGATTCCATCGCGGTCTTTCGGAGGGAACCGGATGGCGGGCTCCAGTATGAGCATACCATCGCCGGCCTGTCGATGCCCGTCTGTGTTTTGCCTTTGTAGCCGAAGAAAGTGTACACTTAGAACTTTGTGCCGAGTCTTGTAATTTGCCGCCGTTTATGCTATATTTAGGTGGACTGTCAAATTGCGTTGCTGACCGAAAGGAGATTGCTATGGCAAGGGAATCATGTATAGGCGGGCAAGGCGAGGAAATTGTTGCCTTTGCGAGAGAAGAGCTGAAACACTATCTGGCGCTGGCGGGAGATTCTTTTGAGCCTCCCCGTATTGTTGTTGACAAAGAGTATGGGAGACAGTGCTTTCCGGACGAGACAAACGGCCTCAAGCCCGATGGCTTTGTGATCGGAAGGAAAAATGGAGAGGTTG
>CAUFVC010000166.1:0-5482 GCA_959029275.1 uncultured Eubacteriales bacterium
AAAAAGGGGGACGGCAGTGAAGGAGAGGAAGAAAAGCCCCGCCGGAGAGGGAAGGCGAAGTGCAAAACTGGCGTGCAAAAAGGGGGTCGGTAGTGAAGGAGAGGGAGAAAAGCACCGCCGGAGAGGGAAGACGAAGTGGAAAACCGGCGTGCAAAAAGGGGGACGGCAGTGAAGGAGAGGAAGAAAAGCACCGCCGGAAAAGGAAGGCGAAGTGCAAAGCCGGCGTGCAAAAAGGGGGACGGCAGTGAAGGAGAGGAAGAAAAGCCCCGCCGGAGAGGGAAGGTGAAGTGTAAAGCCGGCGTGCAAAAAGGCGGAGCGGTGGTGAAGGAGAGGGAGAAAAGCACCGCCGGAGAAAGAAAGCCCGGCGTGCAAAACATAAAAGCTAGTACAGCCACTTGGGAGGACAAACAATCACATAAATATGTCCTGCCATAATGGAACACCGAAAGGAGATACGATAATGAGATGGAATCGAACCGAATATATTGATCTAATGACCTTCAATCACCCAGAGAGGTCCATGTTCTCGGAGTTATTTGGCCTGCTGATTGGCTTAGATGAAGAGTGGAAGCGGGATGGAGCGACTCCAGAAGAGCTAGATTTAACGGGATTTTGTTTTGACTATGTGAGTAAAATGTTTGTTGGGACTATGGGGCCGATTCATACCTTTCAGGAAACAGTGATCGCGGAGGACGAAGAGAGCTACGTGGGCCGGGATTATCTGGGCCGCACGGTTCGGATGTGCAAAAATACGGCGACGATTCCACTGCCCATGGATTACCCTGTGAAGGACATGGACAGTTGGCTCAAAATCAAGCCGATGTTTATGTTTGAGGAAAGCCGAGTGGACGAAGATCAGATCCAGAAAGCAATTGCCGCCCAAAGGGAGGGAACGTTGATTCTGTGTGAAATCCCCGGTGGATTTGACATGACTCGGGAGCTGATGGGGGAGGAAAATCTCTGCATCGCCTACTACGAAGACCCAGAGCTAATCGAGGACATCATCGGAACGCTACAGGATACAGCATTTCAAGTGTTGGACCGGATCAGCTCCCGCCTCGTCATCGACAATCTGTTTGTCCATGAGGATATGGCCGGCAAGTCAGGACCGTTGGTGGGTCCCAATATTGTACGAGAATTTATTGCGCCCTATTACCGGTCTGTGTGGGATCTCGTGCATTCTCGAGGTTGTAAATTGTTTTCCCAGGATAGCGACGGCAACATGGAGCCGGTTATGGATGCCTTTATCGAAGCCGGCGTCAACATATTCTATCCCTGTGAACCGGCATCGGGGATGGATATTGTGTCGCTCCGGCAGAAATATGGAAAGACCGTTGCCTTTAAAGGGGGATTGGATAAGCATGTACTTCGGCGCAGCAAGGAGGAGATCCAGCGAGAACTGGAGTACAAGATGCAGCCGTGTATGCGGGAAGGCATGGTATTTGCGCTGGATCATCGGATTCCCAATGGGACTCCCCTGGACAATTATCGGTATTACGTCCGGACGGCCCGTGAGATCCTGGGTCTGGAACCCATTGAGATAGCGGAGCCTGGGTGGGAAAGAACGGCCTTTTGAATACGCAGACAGGCAACAGACAAAGAAAAGGCGCTGGCAATAAGAAAACCGTCCAATGCGATTCTTATTGACAACGCCTTGATTTACTCTTATTAAGAAATGCGGGCTGCTACCAGCGCTCCGCCATAGAATAGATCATAGCTTCCGTCTCAGTCCAGCCAAGGCATGCGTCGGTAATGGATTTTCCATAGATCCGGTGCTCGTCGATCTTTTGAGCGCCCGGCTCCAGATAACTCTCCACCATAAACCCCTTGATCATCTTGCGGAGAAGTGGTTCATAATTCATGCTGTGCAGCACCTCCGATGCGATGCGAGGCTGCTGTTCATACTGTTTCGCTGAGTTGTTGTGGTTCGTATCCACAATGATACCAGGGTTGGCAAACCCCTTCCCATCATATTCTTGGGCTACAAATAGGAGATCCTCATAGTGATAATTGGGGAGGTTGCGGCCGCGCTCGTCAATGCCGCCGCGGAGAATGGCATGTGTGAAAGGATTTCCACCGGTTTTGACTTCCCAGTTTTGATAGATAAAATCATGCCCGTGCTGAGCCGCGTAGATGGCATTAAACATAACGCTCACATCGCCGCCGGTCCCATTTTTCATCCCTACGGGAACATCCAGGCCGCTGCACGTGAGCCGGTGCTGCTGATTCTCCACAGATCGAGCCCCGATGGCCACATAGCCCAGGACATCATCTAAAAAGGCATAGTTTCCAGGGTAGAGCATCTCATCAGCGGCGACGAAATCAGTATTGCTCAGCACTCGTATGTGCATGTGCCGAATGGCCTTCATTCCCTCAAAGGCGTTAGGCTTCTCCGTCGGATCCGGCTGATGCATCATCCCCTTATATCCCTCTCCGGTGGTTCTCGGCTTATTCGTATAAACCCGAGGGACGATAAAGATCGTATCCTTGACCTTCTCCTGCACGGCGGCCAGGCGGTCAATGTATTCGCAAACGGAATCCTCATTGTCGGCGGAACACGGACCGATGATCAGAAGCAAGCGGTCCAGTTCCCCGGATAAAATTTTCTTCATGTCAGCCACCCGCTGTTGGTGCCGTTTAGCGGCGGCGCCACTGATGGGAAGCAACTCTTTTAAATGTGCCGCGGACGGCAACTGGCGTTCATATGTAAAACTCATGGAAAAACCTCCTGCAATTTTTCAATGGTAACATTATATCGCAGTTTGGACGAAAAAACAATGGTAAAATAGGAAATATATTCGATATTGTAATCAAATACTTTATGAACTTTAATTAAGCGTTTGCAAATTCTTCTCTAGTCAGGTATACTGAAGAAAAATTATTTTTCATGGTATTGGAGGAAATTGTCATGTCGCAGGCGTGTGCGTATTTTAATCATTCTATGGAATTTATGCGTAGGATTGACTTCCCCATTGAAGCGCAGGCATATTTTCAAAGACTTATGGAGAGGTTGGAGGCGTCGCCCACCCTTCATAGGCGCTTAGAACAGATCGTTCAGGAATTTTTTGGCGACAGGGCGTCCACCATTGCATCGTTGGTTCCTGAATTAGACGCGCTGGCTGACGCGGCGGAGACGAATATCTTCAGCATTCACATGCTATTTTTGATCTATGGCGCAGAGCATCTGAAAGCTCTGTACCGGCAGAAGAACATACCGGAGGACATCTACTGGGATACCTGCCAGGATCTGCGGTATAAGTTGTTGGAATGCCGTCAGGTCAAAGGAATCTGGGGGACTGTGACCATCCGCTGGTTTGAGGGATTTTACCGCATGGAGCGTTTTGCCCTCGGGAGAATGCAGTACGGTATCGCCGCCTTTCCCGTAGATGAGTTTACAAAGGCGGGCGTGACAGTGTACAAAGGCGATGTTTGTCACGATATGCACATCCCATCATCTGGGCCTCTCACCTGGGAAAAGCGTTTGGATTCATATAAGAAGGCGTATGCATTCTTCCAGGATGAGCTCCACGGTCAGCCGTTGGTGATCACGTGTCACTCCTGGCTGCTCTACCCGGACAATGCCCAGATCTTTCCCCAGGGTTCCAACCTGCTGAATTTTATGGAAGACTTTACGATTTTGGAGCGCTGTGATTTCGAAGGGTTTCCCGAAGCGTGCCGGGTATTTGGGAGAGATTGGAACGGCCCTCTCAATGAGCTTCCGGACGAAACGAGTTTGCAGCGAAATATCATCCGCTGGCTGAAACAGGGGCGTCCCATGGGATCTGGATTTGGCGTTCTTTTATTCGACGGCGAGAAGATTTTATAGATTCTCATAGGCAGCGCGGAGACGCAGGGATGCTTCCTTAAGCGCATCTTCCTGGAGACCTGCGTATCCCAGCACGAGCGTGGATGGAGGACAGCCATGCCCGTGATAGTATTCGGACAGCCCGTGAACGCGGACATCGGCCTCCTTTGCCAGGCGAATCAGCGTATCCTCCGATTGCCCCTTGACTGTGAGAAGAAAATGAAGGCCGGCCTCCAGCCCTTGAATGGAGGCATTTTTCATTCCTCCAAGGATTTGTAAGATCGTCGATACTTTATGGCGGTAAAGGTTGCCAACCCGCCGCAGATGCCGGCTGTACAGGCCCTGATCCATAAATCGCCGCAGGGCTTGCTGTTCGAAACGGGAGACGGTGGAGGAGGAGTACCAGAAGCGCTGCCGGTACCGCGCCAACAGCGCCGGCGGCAGAACCAGATAGGCCACGCGGATCGACGGCGCGATGCTGCGGCTGAACGTCCCGATGTAGATGACACGCCCGTTTTTGTCCAGTCCCTGCATGGCGGGAATAGGTCGGGTTGTATATCGAAATTCGCTATCGTAATCGTCCTCTATGATGTAGCGGTCTGGCTGCCGCTCCGCCCACTGTAGAAGCTCCATCCGCCGGCCCACCGGCATGGTAACGCCCATGGGAAATTGATGGGAGGGGGTAACATACGCCACGCCGGCATCTGATTGTGCAAGAACATCCAGGCGCATCCCCTTCTCGTCCACAGGGATCATATGAAAATGCCGCCCATTATTGACGACCGTTCGATAGGTGGTGTGATAGCCAGGATTTTCAAGTGCTATGGTGTGTTGAGGCTCGATCAGCTGGAGAAGCAGATCCAGCAGATATTCGACGCCAGCGCCGATGATGATCTGTTCCGGCGTGGCGGATACGCCGCGGTATTGGCGTAAAAAATTGCAGAGGCTGCGGCGAAGGGATTCGTCGCCCTGGCAAGGACCGCGCTGGAGAAGCTCCGGATTCTGGTAGACTACTTCCTTTGTAATTTTGGCCCAGGAGGCGTAGGGAAAGACGGAGGTATCCACATCGCTGGTGGAAAAGGAATATTGGCATCCGGGGCCCTCTGGGCGGGACGAAGGTGGAGGGAGAGTGGGAGGCTTTGGACTCACTTCAAGTTGCGCCACGTGGCATACTCGATATCCGCTGCGGGGGATAGAGCGGATGTATCCCTCTGCCATGAGAAGCCCGTAGGCAGTCTCCACAGTGCTGAGGCTGACCCCAAGGCAGGCGCAGAGATTGCGCTTGGACGGCAATGTTTCGTCCTCCGCGATGCGGCCATTCTGGATTTCTGCCGCGATCAACCGGTACAGCTGCTCATATAGAGGAACACGGCTCTGAAAATCCAATTTGGCAGTGAAGCCGGTCATACAATCACCTCCTTCTGACCTGATAAATTATGTCAAAACTGGATATTTTACTAGGACCAGATTTGCCTATAATTATAGAGGTACGGAAAGCAAAATGCAAGTGATTTTTTCTTAATAGGGGGAGTCGAGATGAAACGAAATAATACACTTCGGTATGTGGTGGTGGCGGCCTTGTTTGCCGCTCTGATTACCATTATGACCGCGTATATCGGCCATATTCCCGTGGGCGTGAATGGGGGATATGTCCACTTTGGCGACGCCTTGATCTAC
>CAUFVC010000167.1:0-5450 GCA_959029275.1 uncultured Eubacteriales bacterium
TAGATCACAGTTATGCATATGTTGGGCATAATAGTCGGTATCGTGGAAATGGATGATCCCCTCATTGTGTGCCTCCACGATATCAGCGGGCAGCAAAATGCGGGTGGTAATGACCCGCGACACTTCGCCCGCCATGTAGTCGCGCTGGGTTGAGTTGACCACCGGATTCTTGTTGGAGTTTTCCTGCTTGGCCTCCTCGTTATTGCACTCAATTAAGCTCAAAATCTTGTCGTCCGTGGTGTTCGACTGGCGCACTAGTGTGCGGGTATACCGGTAGGTGATATAGGCCTTGGCCACCTCAAATGCCCCGTGGGCCATGATCTGGTGTTCTACCATATCCTGTACTTCCTCCACGCTGGGAGAGCGCCCCAGCTGTTGGCAGCTCAACACCACGCTCTCGGCAATGCGCTGAATCTGTACAGGCGTCATCCGTATACTCTCTTCAACGGCGGCATTTGCCTTGCCAATGGCAACGATGATTTTCGTAATATCGAATACCGCCTCTGAACCGTTTCTCTTAATGATTTTCATAGCCTTCTGCCCTCCGGAAAAGTATAACCGATCCCATAAAAATCCATATATAGTTATGGAACTGTTATTAGGATAACATATCTTGTGTTTGATGTCAATTCCTTCGGCTTTGATTTCCCAATTTTTTTGCTCTGACGCCGGCATGGGATATCGCCGCCAGCCCCCGTCACCCACAGCAAAAGCGCCTTCTTTCTCGAGAATATTCTCTCAAAAGAGGCGCTTGGTTTTGCCTTTGATGGGTTTAATTAGCCAGATCTCCCGCCGCTTTAATCTTCACGCGATTTGTATTTCCCGGATAATAGGCGAGCGGTATATCTTCAACCTCGATAATCTCCACCGTTTCCCGGATCGCGCCCGCTTCCACGGCCAGATCCGTCGCCTCAGCCTTGGCCTGCGCCAAAGCTTGCTCACGGGGTACTACATCATAGTTGATTAGCTTCTCATAGTTTCCGCTGACTTTTGAAATTGCGGACCCGATTGCATTGGCGCAGCCAAAATGCTCTGGCCGAATTATCTCTGCCGCACCTGCCAAATGCTCCGGCAGAATAATGGAGCCGCCTCCAACCATAATAACATCACTGTCTTCGCTGGATAGTTTCATGGCGTCAATGGCGTCTTCGACAAGTTCACGGATTGTCTCCATGGCTTTCGCCGCCAGTTCAAGGGGAATCCCTTCGACAAGCGCCTTGTCGCCAATATCCGCCATCCCCAGGCGCACCGCAATATCGGTTGCCGTCATGGTATCGCCGCCAAAGACAAGCGCTTTTTTCGCAATCTCGTACCCCACGCTGTCCGGGCCGACGGTGACCGTGCCATCCTCCTTTTGGTACACAATGGAACCGCCGCCGAGGCCAATCGAGATGATATCCGGCATGCGGAAATTGGTGCGGACGCCGCCGATGGTCACAGCGACGCTTGACTCGCGGGGAAATCCGTTCTGTATGACGCCTAAGTCTGTCGTTGTTCCCCCGACGTCCAGTATAATCGCATTCTGTAGATTGCTGAGATAGCTTGCGCCCCGGATGGAATTCGTCGGGCCGCAGGCAACGGTCAAAATCGGATAGCGGCGGGCATGTTCCATTGTCATCAGCGTTCCATCGTTCTGGGAGAGATAAATATCCGCATTGGCGATGCCCTCGTCCGCAAGACTCTTGGCAAATCCTTCGGTAAAACGCTCCGCAACTTGCCACAGGGCCGCGTTGAGGATGGTGGCATTCTCCCGCTCAATCAGCCCCATAGAGCCGATCTCACTGGAGATGGAAATGTGAACGTCATCCCCCATAATTTCGCGGCAGAGCGCTGCGGCGCGGATCTCATGCTCATTGCGGACGGTGGAGAATGCGCAGGAAATGGCTATGGACTTTACGCCTTTTTCTTTCATTGCCAGGAAAAATGCCTTTGCCGCCTCTTCGTCCAATGGCGCGATCTCTTTGCCGTCATACTCGTATCCGCCGCCGATGATCGTATTGCCAACGGCGATTTGCCGGATATCCTCCGCCCAGTCCACCATCGGCCGTATGGCACATGTTGCGGGCGCGCCAATGCGCACAATCCCAATCTTCGCGAGATGTTTTCGCTCTACAATTGCGTTTGTACATTGGGTCGTCCCGAGCATTGCCTGTCCGATCTGCGACCGGTCCACCCCGGATTGCTCCAGGATAATGCGGATGGCCCCCATAATCCCTTCATAGATGTCGCGGGACGTGGGATGCTTAACCTCGGCAACGACTTGTAAGTTTTCATCGAGTAAGACGGCGTCCGTGTTTGTGCCGCCCACATCGATCCCCAGTTTATACATCTGTCAGCCCTCCCTCACAGCGTTTTTCAATGGGAATATAGTCTGTATCGCACCCGAAATAGCGCGGACCTACCAATTCAAGTCCGGCGGGTGTACGCCACATCCCAAAGCACTTGAGGCCGACAACCATGACACGCTTGCCATATTTCAGCGCATCCGTCGTCACGGGGCAAAATGTCTCGGTGTCCACAAGACAGATCAGATCCGGCGTTGTGGCGAGAATCTGGCCATCAACAGACGCCAGCAGGTTTTCGTTCTGAAACTGTACGAAAGCCTGGCGGCCTTTGCATTCGCCTATCCCCTCCAACACAACTTTGCCAAAGTTGAACGCGCCCCGCGTCTCCCGCAGGACATCCGCAATTTTGCCTTTGAAAAGCTTGAAGCCTTCGGTAAATTCCAGGAAGTGTTCCTCCGGCGTAAGCGGCGCGCTATTTTTGACGGTGCGGATTGCCGCGCCCAGTTTCTGGCTGCGAGTCACGATGTTTTTGACGCCGTACTGTTTCATCTGCGCGCCGGTCATCGTGTAGAGCGAGACCGAAACCGATCCGCCGCAGCTCATGGTAACCGCCCTTGCCAGCTCCTCCGTCCATTTGTTTGTGATGGTATCAAAGATGACGCTGTTTCCTTTTTCATCGGTCAAAGCCATGGGCGTCGCCTTCAGGCCGCCGATTGTGAACGTAACCATCTGCAACTCCGGAAACGCACGGCCCATTCCATCGCAGTCCACCAGCGGCAGTCCAAGCCTAGCGGCCGCTGCAATCGGAAGCATGGAATTTACGCCGCCGGCCTCGATGGGCATGAACGCATAGATCTCTCTGCCAAAAAATCGAGAAACCATCGTGTGGAGCGTCTCATATTCCTTGCCCCCGATTCCTTTTTCCGCGAGAACCGTCGGCGCCCCCATCATGGCGATGGGCATGATCAGGGCATCATCCGGTATCTCATCCGGATCCAGCAAGGTGACCGGACCGCATTCTCTGACGGCGCCGATTGCCACCAATTTGCCCACATAGGGATCGCCGCCGCCTCCTGCCCCTAGGAGCGCCGCGCCCATTGCGATATCTTCTATTTCAGAAATTCCTATTTTGCGCAAAGTGTACCCCCCTCACCGATTTATTCATGAACTTTTCCGGGGAAAAGCTTGTTCAAAACAACATAGAGCACAAGAGACAGAAGGATCCCGTTGACCGGCCCCACAAAGAATGGAACATTAAGTATCGGCACCGCCTTCACTAAGGCCGGGAAGTTTGCAAAGGTACCGCCGGTAATACAGGCGAACAGTGCGCCCACTATGAATGAAATGACGCCGGCCGCTGAAAATCCTTCCTTGACTTTAAAATTCTCTTTTTTTCCTCTTCCCACAATCCAATACGCGGCAATGATGACGCCGGCCAGGGGCGGAATCAATCCGGACATTAAGGACAGAAATCCCTGGAATGCGTCGAGAAGGCCAACCGCCGCAAGAACGGTGCCGATTGCCCCGGCAATGCCTGTCGTAATCTTAAATTTGCTCTCGTCCAGCCCCAGGAGATTGCTGAGCGCCAGGCCGCCGGAATACGCATTCGTAACGTTTGTCGTCCATGTTGCCAAAACCAGCGCAATCAGGCCGAGGATCGGAACGCCGAGGGATGCGAGAATCGCGGAGATATCGTACTGGCCCGTGACAATGCTCATCAAGGCTCCCGTGAGCAGCATAAACAGCCCAGCCGGAATGACGCCCACGATGGAGGATTTGACAACGTCCCCGCGGCTCTTGGCATAGCGGCAATAGTCCGCCGAGATGACGCCCCCCAGGGCAAAGGATGCCACCACCATGGAGATACCAAAAATCATGCCGGAAGAGACTTCAGGGGCGTAATTCATGATCATGGAACCGCCGTTGTTGTTGACGATCCCGGCGATCAGACCGTAGAGGCAGACAATGACAAGAAGCGGCACCGCTATATAGTTAAGCCATTTTAGGCCTTTAAAACCGGCGCATGCCGTTGCCAACATTATGATACCCCAGACGATGGAACAAACGGCCTTCATTACATCGGTGACCTCTATCTTCATCATCGTTGCCAGCATCGAAGCAAACGCGGAACCACAGGTGGCAGATTGGACGCCAAACCACCCAACGCAGGCAATGGTCAGTATGATGCTGATGATGTATCGGGCCCCTTTTTCGCCGAGGGCTCCCGACGCCATCACCGAAACCGGAAGCCCGGTGTCGCAGGCCTGCATACCGATAAAAATCATGTATGCGCATATCAACCCATAGCCAATGAGGATTGACGCAATGATCTCGACAATGGACAGGCCGCCGCCTGAGAGAACGCCTCCGATCATCAGGCATGGCACGCAAATCATACCGCCTGCCCAGATCGCAGCAATCGACTGCCAGCTCTGCCGCTGTTCTGGCCGTACTTCGAAGTTATTGTTTTTACCCATAAAAACACTTCCTTACGACAAATTATAAAGGGTTTCACCTTTACAATCCATATTGTACCATAGGATTAACCTCCGCCAAATTGGTTGATGGGAAAGAAATAGAGCGCATGAGGTTGTCCTTTTGGACAAAACATGCGCTCTGTGAGTCCATCACCGCAGCAGCCGCTGAACTGCAATCGCACTGTACAGCGCCATGCTGTCAGGCATCTTGTTGGGGCGGAACCCTAACCGGTCCGCTATCACATTCAGACGGTATTTTACAGTATTCTTGTGGACATATAACAGTTCCGCCGCCCGCGTTACACTCATATCTGCGTCGAGGAGATACACGCTTAGCGTATCGATTGGATTCCAGTCGTCATCGCTGGTGTGCAATGCCGCAAGCGTGGTAATCATCGTATTCACATAGTTCTCGCCGTGGTCTACCGTCTCGTGGCATTGTTTAGCAAATTTAATGTCGCCCAGCGTAAACCACTGGCGCTTTGGAAAGATCTTTTTGGCGTCCGCAAGATACTCTTCATAGCAGAGGTATGCCTCCCGCACTTCGGCTGTTGTCTGTAGGTTGCCGCTGCGAAACGCGGATACGGTATCATCTTTTTCCCGGATCCCCGCAAGGATGGGCTGTATCTGCTCTTCAATGACTTTTATCGAGTACGGGATACTGGAGAATAGGATCAGCTTGTTGTCA
>CAUFVC010000168.1:0-5445 GCA_959029275.1 uncultured Eubacteriales bacterium
GACCGATTCCACATTTGTTAGCCGTATCGAAGATGGGGAGATGCTCCGGCTTCAGATGCGGCGCCCCCTCGATCTTGCCATCCTTGACGAAGGAATACTCGGACGACACATCCTTTTCCATGACATAATCGATGATATCCTGGATCTCGCTGGCAGTGTACCCTAACTTGTTGAGGGCCGCGGGCATGGCGGGGTTGATGATTTCCATTCCACCGCCGCCGCTTAGCTTCTTGTAGGCGACATGGCTGAAAAACGGTTCTGAGGAGGTCGTGGCGCAATCCATGGCAAAGGCGATGGTACCCGTGGGCGCCAAGACGGATACTTGGGCGTTGCGAAAACCGTATTCTGTGCCAGCGGCAATGGCTTTATGCCAGATATCGGAGAGGGTGGCCGCCATGTCGGCCCGTCCCATATCCGCCAATACCGAATTGGAGATTCGGACGGGAGTATAATTCATAGATTCAAACTGAGAATCCGATTCATCATAGGAAGCGGCGCGGGCGTGATTGCGGATGACCCGCAGCATGGAATCCCTATTGTAGGAGTACATGGGGAAAGGCCCGACGCGCTTTGCAAAGAGGCTGGATACAAAATAGGAGTAGCCGGTGACCATGCTCATGAGCGCAGCTGCGAGATTGCGGGACTGGGGGGAGTCGTAGGGCAGCGCCATGACCATAAACAGGTAGCCAAGATTGGTAAGCCCCAGACCAGTGGTCCGAAATTCATAGGATTTGCGGGCAATGTCCTCCGTTGGAAATTGCCCCCAGTGGATGGTCGCCTCCAGCGCAATCTGGACAAGGCCGATGGCGTGAAGATAGCCCTCCAAGTCAAAGGAGTCCGTCTCCACCGTATAGAAACGGGCGATATTGATGCTTGCCAGATTGCAGGCCGTGTCATCCAAGAACATGTACTCGGAGCAAGGATTGCTGGCATTGATCCGATTGCGCTTGGCGCCCAACTCGCCGTCCTCGCCGGCGGGGCAGGTGTGCCATGCGTTGATCACGTCGTCGTACTGAACGCCGGGATCGCCGCATTTCCACGCCGCCAGCGCGATTTCCTGCCAGAGCTTGGACACGGGAATGTCCTCCCCGCGGCTCTCGTCAATGCGCCCCACGGTGCGCCACGTGGCATTCTCCTCGTGGAGAAGTCTCATAAAGGCGTCGGGAATGCGGACCGAATTGTTGGCGTTCTGGCCGGATACGGTATTGTACGCCTCCCCGTCAAAATGCGTCGAGTATCCCATCTTCCCCAGGGCGCGCACCTTGTCTTCCTCTTTGGATTTCCATGTTATGTATTCCAGAATATCCGGGTGATCGAGATCCAGAATGTTCATCTTAGCCGCCCGGCGCGTCGTCCCGCCGGACTTGATCGCCCCCGCGTTTTGGTCGAATACCTTCAGGAAGCTCAGAAGCCCGGAGGACTTTCCCCCGCCGGAGAGGGTCTCGTCATGGGCGCGAATGCTGGACCAGTTGGAGCCCACGCCGGATCCATATTTAAAGAGGCGCGTCTCCGTGGCCAACTCATCGGTTATGGATTTTGGGCCCAGGAGGGAATCCTCCACACCGACGATGAAACAGGCGGATCCCTGCGTTCTCGTATAGGCGTCCTGGGATAAGAGAACCTGATGCCGGGCGGGATCGTAGTAAAAATGGCCCTGCGCCGGGGAGTCGATATTATATTTGAGTTTTAAGCCGGTGTTGAACCACTGTGGACTATTGGGCGCCCAGATCTGTGCCAGCATCATGTAGGCCAGCTCATCGTAGACGACGACGCTCTCGTCTTCCGTCAGGAGACCTTCATCCACAGCGGCAGCCGTCCAGAAGGAGACCAAACGGTCTACAACCTGCCGCAGAGAGTATTCATAGCCGCGGTCATTGGGAACGCCCTTTTTACGGAAATATTTGCTAGCAATGATATTACACGCTGTCTGGGAATAGAACTCAGGGAATTCAAGATCTTTCATATCGGTTAGGACTTTGCCTGTGGAATAATCCTGCATAAACACGTCCACTGACTTCCAGGTAAATAAATCGTAAACCGTCGAATCGGGCTGGTCAGCAAGCGGTCTCGTATAATAGCGCTTGATCAGTGCTGATAATTCCATAAATGTTCCTCCTTCAAATCCAGTATGCCATATATTGTACCATATTTTAAAAGAAAAGCAATATATTGTAGATTAAGATAGTATTTTTATGGCAGGCTTTAGGATATGATCAATATTTGGGGAAAGGCGGCGACGGCGAAGGGGCAGCTGAAAAATTACTTAAATTTTTTAAAATTCTAAAAATACATGAAAGCTGGAAAATATCATACAATATGTAACATGCAAAAGAGAAAAGCCTTCGGCGGATTTTCCTATAGGATAAAAAAACTGCTTCTAAAAATCCGGAGAAAGGAATACACATGATATTGTTAATAAACACAGGACTAAGGAAGGGAGATAAACGATGGCAGAACAGATTATAAAAAACAATATCGCGGAAATTTCCGGCAAGGTTGTCTCTGAATTTACGTACAGCCATGAAGTGTATGGCGAAGGGTTTTACTCATTTAATGTGGAGGTGCCGCGACTATCGGATTCCTTTGATATCATTCCCGTTATGGTATCCGAGCGCTTGTTAGATGTGACAACATCCTATGTGGGTCAGTATGTCATCGCACAGGGGCAGTTCCGCTCTTACAACAAACACGAGGATGGCAAGAGCCGCCTGCTTCTGTCCGTGTTTGTCCGCGAAATTCACATTGTGTCAGAGCCCGCCACTGGAAATCCCAACAGCATCTTCCTCGATGGATTTATCTGCAAAAAACCAATCTATCGCAAAACACCTCTTGGCAGAGAAATTACAGACCTGCTGCTGGCTGTGAATCGGCCGTATAATAAATCAGACTACATCCCTGCAATTGCCTGGGGGCGAAACGCTAGGTTCGCGCAGAACCTGGAAGTCGGCGCAAATTTGTGCATTTGGGGGCGCATTCAAAGCCGTACCTATCAGAAGAAGGCCGGCGACGGCGCTCAGGTTAGCACGAGGATCGCGTACGAGGTTTCCATCTCCAAAATGGAAATCACAAAAAAGGAAGAAGAAAAACAGGGTGAGTGAGATGCGCACGGGCTTAGTACACGCATATTTCGGGGATGGGAAAGGGAAGACGACGGCGGCTCTCGGGTTAGGGCTTCGCAGTGCCGGTTCAGGCATGACCGTATTTATGATTCAATTTTTGACATCCAGCCAGAGCGGTGAATTGGAAGCGGTCAAGCGGTTGGAGCCAGCGTTCAAAATATTTCGATTTGACAGAATGCGGAGGGAGACCTGGCCTACCACGGCGCAACAGTTGGAGGAAGCCCGAATGGACTCGGCAAATGCCATGCAGTTTGCCCGCAAGGTGATGAGCGCACATCAGTGCGACGTTTTAATTCTCGATGAGGTTTTGACTGCCCTTGCGCAGAAAATTGTGGATTTGAAAGAGGTGCTGGACCTAATCGAGAAAAAGCCCGCCGATATCGAGATCGTGATGACAGGCAAAGTCCTTCCGGATGCAATCTACCGCCGATCCAACTACGTGACAGAAATGAAACTCTGGAGACATCCGTACAAGGATGGAATGGCGGCAAGAGAGGGAATCGAATACTAGCAGCTTTCATAAAAGAGGCATTCAGCGCGTGTATTGACACGGTGAATGCCTCTTTGTCATATTGTAATTGCGGTATCAGCCGATGAGCTGTGTCATGTCGTAGAGTCCCGGGGCTTTGTCCAGGAGGAATTTTGCAGCGTTGACGGCGCCGATGGCGAAGATCTCTTTGCTCAAGGCCGTATGCTTGATTTCCACCAATTCATCCCTTCCGGCAAACAACACCGTATGTTCCCCCACAATTGTGCCGCCTCTGACGGCGCTGATGCCGATCTCTTTTGGATCCCGTTTTTGGCGCTTGGCGGGCCGGTCCAGCTCAAAGAAATACTCGTCCCCCAATTCATCCTTCAGCGATTCTGCGATGGAAAGCGCAGTGCCGCTGGGGGCGTCGATTTTCTGATTGTGATGGCGCTCGACAATCTCGATGTCGAACCCTGCCGGCGCCAGGACGGAGGCAGCTTTGCGGCACAGAGCCGTTATCAGATTGACGCCGAGAGACATATTGGCGGAATAAAAAATGGGAATTTCTGCTGCAGCCGCGGCAACGGCTTGGCGCTGGGCACCGCTGAGCCCGGTGGTACAGAGGACTAGCGGTTTGGACAGAGATATACACTGGGCTAGCAGGGAATCAACGGCGGCGGCGGTGGAGAAGTCGATCACGACATCAAAGGGTTCCTGACAGTCTGTGACGGAGGAATAAACCGGGTATTCTGTGCCGGCAGACTGGAGATCCACCCCGCAAGTGATGGAACAGGAGGGATCGGCCGCCACAATCTGGGAGATGACGCGGCCCATTTTGCCATTACAGCCATGCATACAAATGGAAATCATTGGATCATCATCCTTTCGTTTTCAATTCTTCATGTTTTTCATCCAGCGCTCCAAAGTCCAGCAGCACTTTGCGCAGGTGCTCAAGGCTGGCAGGATCCGGGGTAGGAAGCGGGGGACGGCAAACCCCCGCGCTGTGTCCCAGCAGCGCCGCGGCAGCTTTAATAGGAGATGGACTGATGTCCACCGATAAGGCGCGGAAGATTGGGGTTAGCTGCAATTGCAAGTTCAAGCTCGCAGCTGTGTCCTGGCAGCGGTACGACATGACGAGGTCGTGGAGCTGACGGGGAAAAAGATTAGCGGCCGCCGATATGGCGCCCTTTGCTCCGAAGGCCAGCATCGGCAGGATTGTGTCGTCATTTCCAGCGTACAGGGTAAGCGAATCACGGCAGAGCGACAGAGTCTCCGAAATAGCAGTGAAATTGCCGCTTCCATCCACCAGATCCTCCAATATATGGTTTCGACACAGCTCTGCGATAAGCTTGGGAGCCATGGCATAGCCAGTCCGGATAGGAATATTGTAGGCGATAACGGGGATTGGGGATTTGGACGCCAGGTATTTATAGTGATCAAAGACTCCCCGCTGGCTCGTGCGGCAGTAGATGGGTGGAGGCACCAGCACGCCGTCTGCGCCGGCCTTAACAGCCTGGACAATGAGATCGGCAGCGCTTTGAGTGGAGACAGCTGTGATCTCAAACAGCAGCGGCACCCTCTTTTTGACCTTTGCACACACAAATTCCATATACTCCGTTCGCTCAGATTCCGAGAGCGCCGCACCCTCGCCTGTGGAGCTTAGACCGATCAGGGCGTCGGAATGGTGGAGCAGCTGGAACTCGATCAGCTGTTCTAATGTGACATAGTTAATCTTGTCACCACTCTCTGTAAAGGGGGTGATGAATGCGGTGCAAGATCCTTCAAATACTGCCATAGGGGAAACCTCCTATCCTATTCTCCACCGCGATATGCCAGTGACTATGCTTATCATAGCAT
>CAUFVC010000169.1:0-5433 GCA_959029275.1 uncultured Eubacteriales bacterium
AAAATCAAAAGAATTTTCTTGACATTTTTATTCGTAAAGTGTTATACCTTATGATATAAATATGCTATCAACCCCAATATTATAATTTACCTTGACAAAACTCCGCTACCCCTGTATGCTGTATTTATCTATCCTGATAGGAGGTACACCATGAGTTTAGAAATCAATGCGCTGAACAAAAGCTTTGGAGAAAAACACGTTCTCCGCGGCGTCAGCTTCCAAGCGCTAAAGAGCTCGGCTCTCGGTCTTCTAGGGCGCAATGGGGCCGGGAAGACTACGACTATCCGGATCATAATGGATGTATTTCCCAGTGATTCCGGCAGCGTCACGTATGATGGAAAGCCCCTCCGTTCCGCCGGTGTTTCCTTCGGCTATCTCCCAGAGGAACGCGGCCTTTATCCTAAAAAAAAGATCGGAGTCCAGCTAACCTACCTGGCTATGCTCCGGGGCATGGACCGCCGCTCAGCAGTCGCCGCCACTAAAAAATGGCTGGAGAAAGTGGAGCTCTCCGAATACTTTGATAAGAATCTTGAGACGCTCTCAAAGGGAAATCAGCAGAAGGTTCAGCTGGCCTCCGCCCTCATGAACGATCCCGAGATCGCTATCTTGGACGAACCGTTTTCTGGCCTTGATCCCGTTAATGCACAGCTGCTCAAGGACATTGTTCGTGACCTTGTGAAGGAAGGAAAAATTGTTTTGTTCTCAAGTCATCAGATGAGTTATGTGGAACAATTCTGCGAGAATATTGCCATTTTGCATCAGGGTGAGATTGTTCTTGACGGCAATCTTCAGCAGATTAAGCGCAGCTATCCCCGTGATCGCATCTATATCGAATCTCTTGAGCCATCCGAGACGTTGACGGCCAAGGTCAGGGAATTTGCAGGGGCAAATGGCTTATCCTCCGCTATTCTTGATATCGCGCCGAGACTTTCCGGATGTGTGTTGAAGCTTGCCTCCCCTCAGATGCGCACCTCTCTGATAAAGACTTTTGCAGAATCTCCCATCCAATTGGAGCGGTATGAGGTTTTGGAGCCGACGTTGGAAGAAATTTTCGTTGAAAAGGCGGGTGAAGATGCGTGAAACAGTTTTGGACGGTTTTACAATTTGAACTAAGCCAATATCTTAAAAACAAGGCTTTTATCATCGTCACTGTCATCGGTGTTGTCTTGATTGGCCTGTGCATGAGCATCCCTTCCCTCCTAGATCTGGGAACCTCCTCTGATGATACGGATACCGCTGAGACACCGTCTGTTGCATCCGACAGCGACGGAGTTATTCTCGTAATTGACCAGACAGGGTACTATACGGATACCTCCCTCTTTACAAATGGCATCTCCGCCCAGTATACGTACCAGATCGAAGACGACCCCGGCGAGGCGGCGATTCAGGATCGAATCAACTCCGGAGAGATTGAAGCAGCAATCCGCATTGCGGCGCTGGACTCAATCACTCTGTACCAGGAATCCGCTGGTTTTTCTTCCTCTCTATCGGAACAGATTTATAGCTTTTTTGACACGATGAACAAAATGATTCAGATGGAATCTCAAGGTCTAACATCCGATCAGAGTCTCTCCATCTTAACTTCAACCGTCTCGGTCAATGTAGTCGAAACGGGAAAAAGCTTTATGGCAACGTACTTGATCTCCTATGTGATGATCTTCCTTCTCTACATGAGTATTTTGCTCTACGGACAGCTTGTGGCCACTTCTGTTGCCGGCGAGAAGTCCAACCGCGCCATGGAGATGCTGATCACATCCGCCAAGCCGACGGCGTTGATGTTGGGAAAAGTCATCGCCTCCTGTTTGGCGGGTCTGATCCAGCTTTGCATCCTCATTTTAACGGCTGTCGGCTTTTATTACCTTAACGCGGAAGCCTTGACGTCGATCTCTTTTATCGAGGAAATCTTCCGCCAGTCTTCCTCAAGCATTGCATATCTTTTGATATTCTATATTTTAGGATTTTTCAGCTACGGATGCCTGTATGGCGCCGTCGGCTCTCTCGCTAGCCGCACAGAAGATATCAACACCACCTCTATGCCTTTGATTTTGCTGACGGTTGTTGCTCTGTTCATCTCCGTCACCTGCATGGCTTCGCCTGAAAACTCTCTCTGTGTGATCACCTCGTTCATTCCCTTCATCTCCCCTATGACGATGTTTATCCGAATCTGCATGACCAGCGTACCTTTCTATCAGATTCTGCTGTCCATCCTCAGCAACGTCGCGGCAATCCTTCTCTTTGGCTGGATCAGCGCTAAAATCTATCGCCTGGGGGTCTTGATGTACGGCAAGCCTCCCAAAATGAACGAACTCTTCAAGATGCTGCGGCAAAAATAATGTTAGCCAGTATGCGCAATACAAAGGAAATGGCCAGGCATCACTTGCAATCCATTTCCTTTTGTGATATACTGATTTTACGATACGCCGCGAGGTTCTCCTTTCGGCAAATCGAACTTCATCTGCGTTCTGACGTCCGAAGATTTTATCTGAGGGGAAAGGCACCGGAGATCGGTAGGATTGATTTCTGCGCCTTTTTTAGGCGCTTTTTTTATTCAAAGGAAGTGATAGCAATGGAAACGAGAGTGGCCCTGATTGGGATCGTCGTTGAGGAGGCTGTGTCCATCGAAAAGATGAACGCACTCCTTCACCAGTATGGCGCATATATTATAGGCCGCATGGGAGTCCCCTATCCAAAGAGAGGAATCAACATCATCAGTGTGGCCATGGACGCGCCGGGGGATGTCATCAGCGCTTTATCCGGCAAACTGGGGATGCTGCCCGGCATCAGCACCAAGACAATCTATTCCAAAATTTCCTCGACTCCGGAGGACAACGCATTGTGAATACTATGAAAGATCAGATCGATCGCCTTGAACAGGAACACAGCCTTTCTCAGGAAGAAT
This sequence comes from uncultured Eubacteriales bacterium, assembly GCA_959029275.1. Taxonomy (GTDB): domain Bacteria; phylum Bacillota; class Clostridia; order Lachnospirales; family Bianqueaceae; genus Bianquea. The sequence goes on from CAUFVC010000169.1 coordinate 2,900, forward strand.
TTATAGCGCTCATAGAAGGGCGCTCGCCGGACGTATCCGCCTATCTGTTTGAGCGGGCCCGCTCTGTGCGCCGCCGGTATTATGGCAACGCTGTATACATACGCGGCCTGATTGAATTCACAAATTTCTGCCGAAATGACTGTTACTATTGTGGTATCCGCCGGAGCAACCGCTCTGCATCCCGATACCGGCTGACGAAAGATGAAATTTTAGACTGCTGCCGCGCCGGCTACCAGCTTGGGTTCCGCACGTTCGTCTTACAGGGCGGCGAAGATCCATATTTTACGGATTCCCTGCTGTGTGATAGTATCGCTGCGATCCGCCGAACCTATCCGGATTGCGCCATAACCTTATCCATCGGGGAAAAAAGCCGCGACAGCTACGCAGCCTATTTTGCCGCAGGTGCTAACCGGTATCTCCTGCGGCACGAAACGGCGGACCCATGTCACTATGGGCAACTCCATCCCCCCGCTATGTCCTTGGAAAAGCGAATGCAGTGCCTTTGGGATCTGCGGCAGATCGGATACCAGGTGGGAACCGGCTTCATGGTTGGCTCTCCGGGACAGACTTCGCGCCATCTAGCAAAAGATTTACACTTTATCTCCCAGCTACAGCCCGATATGGTGGGCATAGGCCCTTTCATCCCACACCACGACACGCCCTTTGCCCATGAAGCTTCCGGCACAGTGGAGCTCACGCTATTCCTGCTAGGTATTCTCCGGCTGATGTTGCCCTATGCTCTTTTACCTGCCACCACAGCTCTGGGGACGCTGGATCCCGATGGACGGGAAAAAGGAATTCTCGCTGGCGCCAACGTCGTTATGCCAAATCTCTCCCCCATGGCGGTCCGAACAAAATACATGCTGTACGACAACAAATGCAGCACAGGAGAGGAAGCCGCTGAGAGCCGAAAGCTACTGGAACAGCGGATGCAGCGGATCGGCTATGAAGTTGTGACGGATCGCGGCGATGTCGCCGCTAAATCAATATCCTAACAAGAAAGAAGGAATTTCTATGTACAATGCCGCGTCTCCTCATGCGACAGAATTTATTGATCATGAAGAAATCATGGAAACTTTGGCCTATGCGGAACAAAACAAGTCCAACGGCGCCCTCATCGATGAAATTTTGGACAAAGCGCGCCTTCGCAAAGGTCTGTCCCACCGGGAAGCCGCCGTTCTGTTGGATTGTGATCTCGAAGACCGGAATCAGGAGATCTACGCTCTCGCCGAACAGATTAAAAAGGACTTCTACGGCAACCGGATTGTCATGTTCGCTCCTCTCTATCTCTCCAACTACTGCATCAACGGCTGCGTATACTGCCCTTATCATCTAAAGAACAAACATATCGCCCGCAAAAAACTGACGCAGGATGAGATCCGCCAGGAAGTGATCGCGCTGCAAGACATGGGCCATAAGCGCTTAGCTCTGGAAACCGGCGAGGACCCTATGATGAACCCGATTGAGTACGTACTGGAAAGTATTGAAACGATTTATGGGATCAAACATAAAAACGGCGCCATTCGCCGGGTCAATGTGAACATCGCCGCCACCACCGTAGAGAACTACAGAAAGCTAAAAGATGCAGGGATCGGTACGTACATTCTCTTTCAGGAGACCTACCACAAGGAGAGCTACGAAAAATTGCATCCGACAGGCCCTAAGCATAACTATGCCTACCACACAGAGGCCATGGATCGGGCCATGGAGGGCGGCATCGACGACGTAGGGCTAGGAGTGCTCTTTGGGCTCGAGCTGTATCGCTACGAATTTGCCGGACTCTTAATGCACGCGGAGCACCTGGAGGCCGCCCATGGAGTTGGCCCTCACACCATCAGCGTTCCCCGGATCCGGCACGCGGATGACATCGACGCAGACGCTTTCGACAATGGGATCGACGACGATACCTTCGCCAAAATCGTCGCTTGCATCCGGATCGCCGTGCCCTACACCGGCATGATCGTCTCCACCAGGGAAAGCCAAAAATGTCGTGAGCGCGTCCTCCATCTTGGAATCTCCCAGATCAGCGGCGGTTCCCGCACCAGCGTCGGAGGCTATGTGACGCCGGAGCCGGAGGACGAAAAATCAGAACAATTTGACGTCATCGACAGCCGAACTCTGGACGAGGTGGTCCACTGGCTCATGGAGCTTGGCTACATTCCCAGTTTTTGCACTGCCTGCTACCGGGAAGGGCGGACAGGCGACCGCTTTATGAGCCTTTGCAAGAGCGGCCAGATCCAGAATTGCTGTCACCCCAATGCCCTCATGACCTTAAAAGAGTATCTGGAAGATTACGCAAGTCCCCAGACGCGCCAGATCGGCAATACACTCATTCAAAAAGAGCTGGCATCGATTCCAAACGAAAAAGTCCGGGCTCTTGTGGAACAGCATTTGGTGTCCATCGCACAGGGCGACCGGGATTTCAGGCTGTAAAAAATCGGCATTCTGCTATAAATAAAAGGAAGCTCAGCTGGGTGTACCCCTCTGAGCTTCCTTTTTGATTCTATCCGAAGATCTGCAATGCCATATCGAGA
>CAUFVC010000170.1:0-5415 GCA_959029275.1 uncultured Eubacteriales bacterium
CATGTTTCTGCGCGCCGCTCAGAATATGCACGCTTTTGCTTCCGGACAAACGCCTCCGGACGTGGTGCCAGAACTGCGGTAGGCTTGGGGTCCACAACCCTCACAGGGTATCTCTCATTGCAGCAGCTTAGCAACGCAGGAAGCCAGCTTCCTGTAGTCGTCAATGCAGAGAAAGGTATAGGAGGATCGGTACACATCCTCGTCAGTTCCCCCCGGACCGTAGTCGTCGCCAACATAGATGATCTCGGAGGTTGACAAATGCTGGCGGCGGCAGTAAGAGTCCAGCGCATTTCGTTTATTGTACGGCTGTGGCACGATATCAAAGGGGGATGAGCCCCCTACAAAGACTGTATACGGGTAGAACGCGGCGCGGACGGTGGACAGCATGCGCCGCCGAAATGCGCGCGAGGGGTCTACGGCCAGCTTGTCTTCCAGGGAGGCGGCTGTTCCAAGAAGGGGGAATGTCATCAGGCCCGACGCGTGAAATTCCACACTATCTCCTTGGTACTGTTCAAGCCCCCACTGCTTTCGCAGGGACATAGCCTGCGCTAAGGCCCACTCCCGATCGACCGGGGCCGATCGGTCGTCTATAATCTGGAGATCCCCATTTTGACAGGTTGCGGCTTGCATCCCATAGTGGCCGATGATATCGAGGGGATAGCGGTCTAGCTGCTCCCATATGCGGCGGCAGGAGCCCGCACCGACGATGAGCAGCCGGTAGCGCTCTCCGAGGCGCTCCAATATCCGGCGATTGTCATGGTCAAGCTTACTTTTGTGCTGCGTCAAAGTCCCATCGAGATCGAAGGCGATGACTTTCCAGTTGACCACGTCAGCCATGTCAGTCCTCCTCCGAGAGCGCGGATACAATGGCGATTGCCGTGCGAGGATCGTTGGTAGTCACCAGACGACCGCCCCGCTGGATTGCCAGGGCGAAATCTTCTCTTTCTGTCAGCGATGCACCAAGCCACGGTTCAATACCCCTGTCCAACAGATCGCTGAAGTAGGATTGGCGCGGACAGGGGGACTCATCGAAAATACAGGCGCAGTAGAGGTATTCCTCCGGATCCCGGCTCTGATCGGACAAATATCGGTAGGGGTAGAAGCCGTGTAACCGGTAACGGTGGGGATACTTGTCGTGAATGTATTCCAGAAGCTGTGCATTGAAACTGTTGAGGATACAGCGCTCAGCCAAACCATGCCTCTCCACGCTATCGATAACGTTGACCACGCATTCATAGCTAAAGACGGCGCCGCACTCGCCCGGATAGTCCTTTAATTCCAGATTGAATTGCAGATTGGGATAGCGCTCGAATTCATCCAGAAATTCGTCCAGGGTGGGAATTCGCGCCGTGCCGCCCTCTTTTGCAGCAGCGTTGCAGCGACGAATCTCCGATAGGGTTTTATCTCGGACCAGCCCATGCCCATCGGTGGTTCGATCCAGCGACGGATCATGGATCAGGACGAGCCTCCCATCCTTTGTCATATGGATATCCGTCTCGATCATATCCACACCTAAATCCACAGCCGATTGAAACGATGGCATGGTATTCTCCGCATAGTCGGTGGGATTGCCTCTGTGACCGGCAATCAGCATTTTTCTCATACCTTACTCTCCCTTCTTGACAACTTGGTATCGTATGATAGAATTGTATCATATCGATCAAGTTCATTCAATTCGTGGCGCAATAGATGAATGACGATCAAAAACGATCAGGAGGGTTGCCATGATTACGATGCAGCGACAGGAGGAGATCCTGCGGATTTTGCAGGAGAGGAAAACCGTTACCGTTGGGTATCTGGCTGAATCGCTGTATGTCAGTCTGCCGACGATTCGAAGAGATCTGACGAAGCTAGAGAGCCAGGGACTTGTTCAGAGAAGTCACGGGGGCGTTCGGCTGAACTTGGAGCCCTATGATGAGATTCCGATCCAATTTCGCAATACCTATAACAAGCGAGAAAAATATCGCCTGTGCAAGGCGGCAGCGCCATTGGTGCGAGATGGCTTCGTTGTGTTTATGGATGGATCGACGACGGTCTTGGCGCTGATAGGCCTTTTTAAAGAAGTTCATAACTTGACGGTCATCACCAACGGTGTGCGCGCCGCCGTTATGCTGGGAAAGGCGGGCATTCGCACCTATTCAACAGGGGGCGAGCTGATTGAATGTTCCATGGCCTTTGCCGGGCCGGTGGCGCAGAATACGGTGAAGAGCTTCAATGCGGATGTATGCTTTTTCTCCTCCAGCGGGCTCAGCGAGGACGGATGGATCTCCGATTATTCAGAGGCGGAGACGGCGCTGCGGCGGGCCATGATTGAAAACGCCGGGCAATCCGTCTTTCTGTGCGATTCTAGCAAGATCGGACGGCGCTCGGCGTTTAACCTCATGCCCCTGGAGATGCTTACCTGCGCTGTTGTCGGCCAGCCTCTGCCGGCGGAAATTCACACTGGCAAATGCCAGATAATAATACCGGAAGACAGCAGTTCAAATGGGCTGTAACGGCTGAATTTTTTCTGGGAGGATCCGGACCATCACATGACAAGGGCTGGCGAACTTATACACCACCGCAATAGTATCGGATCGTGCCGTCAGGGGGAACATCATATATTAGCATGTAGTTCCAATAGAATGTTATCAATATAGTTTACAAAAACGGATTTGGATTGAGCTAAATATTCCGGATTCAGACGCAGATAAATATCGGCGCCTACTTTTTTGACTCTTGTAATGGCAACTTCATCAACCAGATCCTCCACATACCGGCCAATGGAAGAGCGAGATAAATGTAATTTTCTTGACAGCTGGGAAATCGTCATTTCCTTTTTGCTCAGCTCGCGTATTATGTCAACCTTGGTTTCATTGCCAAACGACTTGATCACGGAATAAACCGTGATATATCCATAATTCATGCTTTGGAATAATATATCTGAAAAGTTACAGCCCAAAGCGAAGGCATAAGGCCTTTTTCCTTTTGTCGATCTTCTCATAATAACATACTGAGCCAAATAACATACAGAATAGGTTTGATTCTCAAGATTAACTTCATCACTGATCTTGCAAACCCGTTTCACTTGACTTGCAGTGTCTGGGGAGGCGAAGCTATGAATGATGTCTGCTTTATCCTTATTTTTCGCATGAAACTTCTCTATCTCGATGAGCAAGCTTTTTAGATATGTAATTAATTCGTCAACCAGCTGATTGAAATGATAAAACATATAATAGAAATGATCAATTTTAATCCATTGGCTCAGCATAGTTAGCGCCTTTGCAACACTTTCGCCCTCTGCCAAAAGGACTTTCTGCATATTGATACCCTCGAACGTATGGAGATAGTGCGCAAAGACAAATCGCTTCAAAGAGCGCTTGTCCTCAAGCTTTTGGAAAAAATCTTGGATGGCATCTCCAAAAAAATCGGTTTTTTCTAAAAGTAATTTCGTCAGGACACAGCCAAAGTGTTCACTGTAATGGAAAAAAGGATAGAGAGAATCTGGTGGACTCGGATTATTCTTTTTGAGCCGGAATAAATCATAGTTATACAGTATCACATCCGTCTTTTCATGTGTAAGCGAGCTCAGTCGGGTTTCTACAGCCTTGCGATTAAAATATACTATATTATAAAATAAGGAATCATAGAGGATACCAAGAGATTCATTGATATTCACATCATCCACTCCAATCCGCATAATGTATAATAAGATTAGCATTAATATGTGAACAATTCAAGGGAAATTACAAATTTTATCAAAAAAATGCTATACCATTCGTGAACGTAAATATATCGGAGTTTGGCACTCCATATATCGAAACCGCTTCCCGAAGGATTTAATCACTTTGCTCAGCTGGAAGAAAGCCCTAGGTACACAAGCCGCTGTTCTCGGTTCAGAACCGGGGTTGTAGCGGCACTTCTGACAATCGAATGGGGAAGCGGGGGTAAAATTACCCCCAAAGAAAAAGAACCCCTTGTAGGGGCTCTCAGAGGGCTTATTCGAGGTCTAATTGGGTAAAGTCGATGTTAAGATTTGTCAAGGTTTGAACTTGAACTGTGTCGCGGAAGGTGTATACAGATGGAGAAATGTCTTGATCAGTAAGGTGATAGACCGTTATTGTCTCTCTGTCCGGATTCACTATCCAGTATTCTTTGACGCCATATACTGCATAAAGGTTAAGTTTTGTCAGGTAATCTCGCCGGGCAGTGCTAGGGCTAACGATTTCAGTAATCCAAGTCGGAGCTCCTATACAGCCCTTTTTCGTAATCTTATCCCGATCACAGATAACCATTAAATCAGGCTGCACTATGTCATAATGGAATAGTTGTACATTTTCATCAATAATCTTATCCAAATTTCTCTAAAATGTTCAGCCGGAAAATGAGCGACCGGAAACTGACGGAAGAGCATCCAGAAAAAGGATTGACAAAGGATTGATAAAAAAACGGGCTCCCCAATGGGAACCCGCCTAAACAGCAAGCGCGAAACGGGATTCGAACCCGCGGCCCTCGCCTTGGCAAGGCGATGCTCTACCTCTGAGCCATTCGCGCATCAAAGTATGTATAGTATACATCACTTCCCCGAATATTGCAATGATTTCTTTATAAACTTAATCTTCATAATTGGCTCCAACCGGCGCCTGCTATAAACTTTCTTAAATTTTTTCATGTTTGGTTGCTATTTATCGCCATCGTGGTATACTAGAGATGGTACTATCAAACCCCAAAAGGAGGTTTCTTCCATGGCAAATTTAGAAGAAGAATTAAAACGGATTCTGTTAGCCGGTCTCGGCGCTGTCGCCGTGACAGCGGAAAAGGCGAAAGAAATGGTCGACGATCTGGTGAAAAAAGGCGAGATCACCGTAGAACAGGGAAAAGTTCTGAATGAGGAATTGAAGCATACGGTGAAAGAAAAAGTCCGCAGCGCTGTGGGTGAAGCTGAACCCAGCACTGATTCCATTCTCAAAAGCCTTGACACCATGAGCCCCGAAGATATTGCCGCCATCAAAGCAAAATTGGACGCTATGTCACAGGCTAAGGCGGAAGATACACCGGATGAAGCCGAATCGAACTAGCTTGGACTCCGAAAGCCGCAAGCGGCTTCGAGAAATTCTGGCGATTCTGATTCAACATGATGTGATACGGGGGCTGACGCCCGAAAAGCTGCGCGACACCATTGAGGACCTGGGCCCCACCTTCGTCAAGATCGGACAAATCATGTCCATGCGCCAGGACATGCTGCCACCTGAATACTGTGATGAGCTGACAAAGCTGCGCACAGAGGTGGCAGCCATGCCCTTTTCCACGGTGAAGTCCGTAATCGAATCAGAGTACGGAAAACCCCTGTCCAGCATATTTGCCGAGATTGATCCGACGCCTCTGGGCTCCGCTTCCATCGCCCAAGTTCACGCGGCGGTGCTTAGAGATTCCAGC
>CAUFVC010000171.1:0-5407 GCA_959029275.1 uncultured Eubacteriales bacterium
TTGGCGAATCTGGCGAAAGGGAAGCAGATTCAAGGCCCTGTCCTCTTTCAAGGGGGAGTTGCCGCAAATGAGGGAATTGTCCAAGCGTTTGAAGAAGAATTAGGTATACCCATCACAATACCGGAATATTATGATGTTATGGGAGCATGGGGAGCTGCCATTCTCGCGCAAGAGCAGACAGCCAAAACTGGCGGTACAAGCTTTTGCGGCGTTGATGCCATGGTGGATGAATTTTCGATCTCTAGCTTTGAGTGCGAGGACTGTCCGAACCATTGCAGTATAACGCGGATGCAGAGAGGCGAGCAGCAGGCGGGGTGCTGGGGAAGCCGGTGTGGCAAATACTAGCTTCTTGACAGAAAAAATGATGGAGGGTATAATACAGAAAATGTCGATGGGGTGAGGTATAGTTGAACATGAAACTCGTTTTATGGCCCGCAAGCCGTGCAGTAAGGGAATTGGCAACCCGCCTTATATCGCTTTGGAACCGGCTTCCAGGAGCAGGAATTTTGGAGACGGACGCCTACGCGCTGACATCACAAAAATTGCCCGCTGCCTTTCACGGGCTCCGAATCGTTCAGTTGACAGATCTTCATGGACGGTCCTTTGGAGAGAATCAGAAGACTCTTTTAGACTATGTAGACCGCCTGCACCCGGACATTGTTGTATTAACAGGGGATTTGATCGCGGAGAAATACGACGGGCAGGAGCGAAAAGCGGTTCAGGAACTTTTACATGGCCTTGCCCAAAGGTATCCCGTGTATGCGATTTTAGGCAATCACGAAAGCCGGTCCAGGAGAAAGAGTGCGGTCATAGCCGACTGTGAAAATGCGGGGGTCACACTGCTTCGCAACAAGGGGGCCTACCTGTGGCGCCGCGGCGTATGCATTGGCCTTGCGGGCATGGAGACTGTGAATCCACTGCCGTCTGATACAGCTGTAACCACAGAGACAGAGGAACATGCGGCGCTGCGGCAGGCCTTGAGTCGCTATCAGCATGGGGAGAAGCCAGAGTTTCAAATTTTATTAGCCCACAAACCTGAATTGCTACAAACCTATGCGGAGTACGATGTGGATCTAGTTTTAGCCGGCCATGCCCACGGGGGATTGATGGAGATCCCCTTCTCCGGCGGAAGGTGCTTGCTGGCGCCGGGACAGGGATTCCTCCCCCGATATACCCATGGAATCTATCAGGAGAAAAACACGCTGATGGTATTGGGAAGGGGACTTGGCGGCCCACGAATTGGAATCCGGCCGGAAGTCGTCTGCATCGACCTATATTCGAAGAAAAAAGAGAATGGATAACTTGCAAAAGAGGACCCCCTTCTGGTTAAGAATCTAGACTGGAAGGGGGTTCGACAAATGATGGCAAAAATATCAAAATTAGGTTGCGCAGCGTGTCGAAATAGGCTATAATAAAAGAAAAAGAGTCAAATAAAAGGTAGCGGGAGGCTGTTATGAAACTCTGGGGAGGACGGTTTCGGAAAGATGAAAATCGGATGATGGAGGATTTTAATTCTTCATTTTCCTTTGATTCACGGCTATATCGGGAGGATATCACGGGGAGTATGGCCCATGTTCGAATGCTGAGCGCGTGCGGGATCATAGCGCAGGAGGAACGGGACGCCATATTGGAGGGACTCGGAGGAATTCTGAGGGATATTGAGTCGGGCGCGCTGGCGCTTGAAGGTGAGTATGAGGACATCCATACGTTTGTAGAACTCCACCTAATTGAGCGGATTGGAGAGGTTGGAAAGAAGCTGCACACAGGGCGGAGCCGCAATGACCAGATCGCCTTGGATATGCGCCTATATGCAAGGGAGAAGGCGGCGGAGCTGAGGGAGCTTTTGCTTGGATTGATTGAGGCTCTCAAAAAGACGGGGGAGGCCAACCCATTTATTATGCCGGGTTATACTCACCTACAGAGGGCGCAGGCCGTTACCTTCCGCTATTATATGGACGCATACGCTAGTATGCTGAGTCGGGATGTCCGCCGTGTTGAAAATGCGTCGGATATATTAAATGAAAGTCCACTTGGGTGTGCGGCGCTGGCCGGCACCACCCACGGGATTGACCGGAATATGACAGCGAACGAGATGGGATTTCGCAAGCCTGTCTCCAATTTCCTAGATGGCGTCAGCGATCGAGACTATCTGATTGAGCTGACGTCGGCCATGTCGCTGATCATGATGCATCTGAGTAGGCTGTGTGAGGAGCTGATCCTTTGGAGTTCCCAGGAGTTTCGATTTGTCGAGATTGACGACGCGTACTCCACGGGCTCGAGCATCATGCCGCAGAAGAAGAATCCGGATGCGTGTGAACTCGTCCGAGGCAAGAGCGGCCGGGTATTTGGCCATTTGCAGGGCCTATTGACAACGATGAAAGGGATCCCCCTGGCATACAATAAGGATATGCAGGAAGACAAGCAAGCCTTTTTTGACGCGGTGGATACGGTCTTTGCCTGTCTTTCCATCATGACGGGCGTCATCTCGACGCTGCGGGTGCGGGGCGACGTTATGCGGGACAGTGTCAAGTCCGGTTTTTTGAATGCGACGGAGGTGGCGGATTATCTTGTATCGAAAGGGGTGGCCTTCCGGGATGCCCACGGGATCGTGGGGAGGATTGTCATCGCCTGTGAGGACAAGAAATGTGCCATCGAAGATCTGTCTCTGGACGAGCTCCGACAGTTCTCACCGGCCTTCGATGACACGATCTACGCATATATAGACTATGAGAACATTCTGAAGAAGGGAAACAAGAAAGAAATGCTGTAATGTCGAATAACAGCATATTATTAAGAAAAAAGTAAAATTTCTGTCGATACTTTCGTAAAAGATCTTTGTTATACTGGATTCAATGATTTTGCTGGCGATAAGCGGGATAGGGGTCGGCGTAGATGAATAAGCAGATCGTATTACAAAGGGGATTGATTTTAGGGCTGATCAGCATGATCGTCGTGCTGATGTCCGGATGTTTTGCCGGTGCGATCACCGATGAACCGTATCTGGGGGAGGAAGTGTCGGAGGATAGCGCGCTCCAGGAGCTGCCGCGCAATAATGCCGCGGAAGCGGAGGTGACGAAGCTCTGGCTGGTGGACCGAAATACAGCGCTGCCATCATCCTTCACGCCGTCGGCGCTGACGGTGGTAGGCGAATCCGGTGAACGGCTGGTCGAGGCCGCGGCTGTGGACTATAGCAAGATGACGGAGGCAATGAAAGCAGATGGCGTAGGCGATCTGTATTTGGTGCAGGGGTATCGCTCCTATGAGGAGCAGGAAGAGTTGTACGCTGCCTGTGTACAGTCTTTTTTGGACAAGGGGGAATCGGAGAGCCGGGCGGACTTGCTGGCGTCATATCAATTGGCGAAAGCCGGTCAGGATGAGCATCAGACTGGATTGGCAGTGGATGTGAGCGCCTCGGCAGATCTGACCTTGAGCGAGGATTTCCGCAGTACGGACCAGGGCAAATGGCTTGCCCGAAACGGCTGGAGATATGGTTTTGTCTACCGATACGAGGCGACGGACACAGGGCTCAGAGAGCCTTGGCATCTTCGGTATGTGGGAGCGATTCACGGTCAGATCATGACGGAGAGGGGCTTCACCCTGGAGGAATACTTAGATTTCCTTGCGCAGAGCGGGCAGTATTACTTCACGGACAGCCAAGGGGTCCAGTACGTGATCTACTACCGCAGCAGCCTGGTGGAGAGCTTCCGCAATATCCAGAGCATATGCGGCGACAATCAAGGACATTATATTATCACCTGTTTTGTATAGGGAACCGACGGGAGATCAGAGCCGATTTTGCGCGGCTCTTTTTTTTGCGTATTTCATTGATGGGTTGCATCTACATAGTTGATTTTTCACACGAAATGCCGTATAATAAGAGAAATGGATAGCCGTAACAGTGCGGCGTGGAGGCTATATGAGGACAAAACCGGTGATTGGGATTACGACAGATTACGATATGCAGGGGAACCGGTACTATCTGAGAGAAGAGTATGAGAAGGCGGTCGCTGAGTGTGGAGGAATCCCTGTAGGCATCTTTGCACCGGCGGGCCGTCCTGTGCAATGGTCCGGCGGTGCAGATGAACTGCTGGAAGGCTATACAGTGGACAACACCGTATGGGAGGTTCTGGACGGAATTCTTTTCAGCGGGGGAGAGGATTTAGATCCTATGTTCTACCGGGAGAAGACACGACAAGAGAACGGGGAGATCAATCCCATACGCGACCGGCATGAGCTGAATTTGGCGCGAGAGGCTATGGCGCGCGATATTCCCTGCCTCGGGATATGCCGCGGCATCCAGGTGATGGCGGTGGCCCGCGGAGGAAGTGTCTGGCAGGATCTAGCTATGCTAGACGGGGTTCGCGCCCAGCACAAGGAGAAAGCGCCGAACTGGTATCCGATTCACTCTGTCAGCGTGGTGGAGGGGAGCCGGTTGAAGGAGATATTGGGGGCGAGCCAGATTCGAGTCAATTCCAGCCATCACCAGGCCGTCCGGGAAAGCCGGGAAGGACAGTACAGCACAAGCGGGATAGCGGAAGATGGAGTGGTGGAGGCCATCGAGACGCGCGATCTGAGATTTTGGCTCGGGGTCCAGTGGCATCCGGAACGAATGCTGCATGATCCCATTCAGAGGAGATTGTTTCAAGCTTTTATAGATGCGTGTAGCGCCACGAGATGAAGGAGAGATGAGCATGGATATTCAGCTACATGATATTGTAAAACTCAAAAAGCCCCATCCCTGTGGCAGCTACCAGTGGCTAGTGCTCCGCACAGGGATTGATTTCCGGCTGCGCTGCACGGTCTGCGGCCATGAAGTTATGATTCCCAGAGAAAAATTGGAGAAAAGGATTCGGCGGATTTTGCGGGGCGATACGGAGATCAATCCCAACAAGCAGTGATAGCTATAGCAGTTTCCACCAGCAGTTTACACTAGCAGTTTCCGCTGCGAAAATTTCTATTGGCTAAGAGAGAAAACTATGGTATACTAATCGCGGAAGCGTACAGGTATATTTGTGGGAAAATTGGGGAGGGATGCGCATGAAACGATCCGTTGCAAAGGGCCTGAATATCTATTTCATCCTTCTGTATTTTGTACTGCTTATTTTGATTGCCACTACCGTCATGTTCTTTGCCAGCGGAAACACTTCGGAGGGCATTATTTCCGCGTGTCTTATCGCTGTGACGGCAATCGCAACCTTCTATGTGATTATGTTTATGCGGACGACGGTGAGCGAACGGATTCTGTGGAATGCGGTCCAAATTGGAACGATCCATGAGCAATATATGAATCAGTGGGATTACCCCTATGCGATTCTCACGTTGGACCAGACTGTTTTATGGTATAACCAAGAGTCCACGAAGTAGTCGATGTCGCCCTTGTAACGGGCGAAGAGCACCGAGAACGAAG
>CAUFVC010000172.1:0-5405 GCA_959029275.1 uncultured Eubacteriales bacterium
GGCACCACGCTCTCCCCCCGAAAGATAAAGCGCTGACAGGCACGGCCGCTCTCCAGAATACAGGCCTCCACCGTCTGCCCCGCCGCTTTCCACGTATTTTCATCGGCGATCAGATACGCCTTGGTATATCCGTATTGGGCCATCAAACCTGGAATTTCCTGAATCGCTCTCTGGGACACCACAATCCGGTCCATATCCATTCGGTGCTCCCTGCCGCAGTCGCAGGGAAAGGTCGTGTTGACAAAATCCGTGATACTCATTGTTTGAAAGGGAATCATAGAGCTCTCTCCTTACAGATCGTTTTCTCTATCATACCTCATTTCTTTCCATTTGGCTAGTTGATGCGGCAAATATTCAAAATGAGCACAAAAATATCCTATAAACGCGCAAACGTCCACAAAAGTCCTCAGTACTCTATTCCCTTTCTCGCCATAATGCCCCGGTCGTAGGGATGGCGCCGCAGCGTCATCTCTGTTATATAGTCTGCCAGCTCCTGGAGCTCCGAGTCCGGCCCCCGGCCTGTCAAAACTACTTCAGGGCGCTCCTCTCCCCGCAGAAAGGTGAAAAGCCGCTCCCGGTTGAGCATATTCAGGGATAAAGCGGCCACCGCCTCATCCAGCACTATGAGCTGCGCCATGCCCTCCCGGTACAGCGCGATGGCCGTCTCCAAATACTCATTGTGGGTCTTGGCTACCAACGCCTTCTCCTCCGGCGTCATGGAAAAGGAAAAACCCTTCACCGGCTTTCCCGACAACACCGTCACGTTGGGCAGTGAGGACAGGATGGAGAGCTCGCTGCTGTCCCCGTCCTTCAAAAATTGCACCACCACCACCTGCATTCCGCTCCCTGCCGCTCGCACGGCCAGGCCCATAGCCGCCGTCGTCTTTCCTTTGCCGTCGCCGCAGTATAGGTGGACCAATCCTCTGCTCATTGAGCCACTCCTTCCTCCATGATGCGGTAGATATACTCCATATCCAGCGATTCCCGCACCGCATCTGCCAATCGATCATACTGTTGATTTTTATACTGTTCCATATCAAAACTCTGCACGGCGGTGGCGTCCAGTCCTTTTGCCCTCAACAGTGCCTCCACAATGGCCTTGGAGATGCCGTCCTGGTCAAACAATCCGTGGAGATAGCTGCCGTACACGTTCCCGCTCTGCACCACCTTCTCCTCCCGGCCACTCTGTCCCATATGGATTTCATACCCCGTATAGGGCAGTCCCGATAGGGAGGCAAAGATTCCGTCAAGGGCTGGCAGATTCCCGGAAATCTGTGTCCGGGTTTTCGCCTTCTCAAAGATGGTATCCATATCCAACAGGCCGAGGCCCGCCATCTCGCCTCCGTGCTCGACTCCATAGGGATCCATGAGGGTCATCCCCAGCATCTGATAGCCGCCGCAGATGCCAAAGATGGGTTTTCCCTTGGCCGCGTGCTTAAGCACACACGCTTCCAGACCACACTGCCGCATCCACAGCAGATCGGCCATCGTATTCTTCGTTCCGGGGAGGATGATCAGATCCGGGTCGCCAAGCTCTCCCACACTGCCCACATATCGAAGGGACACGCTCTCGATATATTCCAGCGGATTGAAATCCGTAAAATTCGAAATTCGGGGAAACCGCAAAACCGCAATATCCGCCAGCGCCGGCTTCTGACTCCGCTCAAACCGCTCCGTCAGGCTATCTTCATCATCGACGCGGATGTGCAGATACGGGACCACCCCCACCACTGGCACGTGGATGATATCCTCCAGCATGGTCAATCCCGGCTTCAGTATCGAGACATCCCCGCGGAATTTGTTGATGATGGTTCCCTTGACCATGGCCTTTTCCTCATCTGTGAGCAGCAGCATTGTGCCGGCCAGAGCCGCGAAGACGCCGCCTTTATCGATGTCCCCCACGATCAGAACCGGCGCGCCTGCCATCTTGGCCATCCCCATGTTTACAATGTCCTGCTCTTTCAGATTGATCTCCGCCGGGCTTCCCGCCCCCTCAATCACGATGATATCGTACTCCTCTGCCAGCTCCCCGTAGGCTTTCATAATGTCGGGGATGAGTTCGTGTTTCTTAGCGAAATAATCCTTGGCGCTCATATTGCCCAGCACCTCGCCGTTGACGATCACCTGGGAACCCTGATCGCTGGTGGGTTTCAGCAAAATGGGGTTCATCCTCACATCCGGCGCAATTCCGGCGGCCTCCGCCTGCATCACCTGCGCTCTCCCCATCTCAAACCCATCCTTGGTGATAAAAGAGTTTAGCGCCATATTTTGTGATTTAAAGGGAGCCACCTTATATCCATCCTGGCGAAAGACCCGGCATAGACCGGCAGCCAGCAGGCTCTTCCCCGCGTTTGACGTCGTTCCCTGTATCATAATTGCCTTTGCCATCGCTACCTCCATACGAATCCAAACAAAATTCCCCAGCGCGCCGCACTCATAATCAGCAGCGACAGCACCGCCGTCATATACATCAGCCGGTTCATCAGGGGAATATCCTCGATGGTAATCCTCCGATTCGAATCCCCGATGGTTGGCTTTTCCACCAATTTTCCAAAATAATAGGCATCCCCTGCCAGCTGCAAATTCAGAGCCCCGGCCGCCACCGATTCTGTCTTCGCAGAGTTGGGGCTGGCGTGATTGTGCCGATCCCGCTTATAGATCGCAACGGCGTTCTTGGCGTCTAAGCGCAGCAGAAAACTGGCCAGAATCATGAGCCATGCGGATACAATGGCGGGAATAAAATTCATGACGTCATCCAGCTTGGCCGCAAACCGGCCAAAATAGAGATACCGGTCATTCTTGTATCCGATCATGGAATCCAGCGTATTGACCGCTTTGTAGAAAAATCCCAAAGGCGCGCCGCCGATGATCAGAAATAGCATCGGCGCGATCACGCCGTCTGAGGTGTTCTCCGCGATGGTCTCGACCACAGCCTTAGAAATCTGTTCTTCGTTGAGATTTTCCGTATCCCGGCCGACGATCCAGGAGAGGTATTTCCTTGAATTGGGAATATCCCCTTTTTTTAAATACCTGTAGACCCGCATACTTTCCACCTTTAAGCACTTCGTGGCGAGAATCTGATAACAAAAAACCGTCTCAATCCCAATGCGCAATCCCACATGAATCCGCCCCGCCAGCTGCAAAATTCCAAAGGGCAGCGCAAAGGAGATCCCCGTCACGAAGATGGTGAGGATTGCGCCCGCAAGTATTTCATGCCGGGGCAACAGCTTTCGCAGAATCGCTTCCCCCTTGGCAATCATCCATCCGATGAGGCGGACCGGGTGGGGCAGCCAGTGGGGATCCCCGAGCAACAAATCCAACAAAAATCCTAGCAATACCGCAATTCCTATTTCCATCTTGATCTCCATCCCGCGCATGTCTGCAAAAATTTCTTGGCGTACTGCGGATGCGCTCCAAAATGGAGATGCGGATAGCCCGCCAGCAGGGTCTTTCCCACATGGACACAGGGCCAAGTTCTCGTCCCTTTGTGGGCCGTAAATCCATCTCCGTTAGCCGTACTGTCGGAGTAATGGAACTCATGGACGCGCAGCGTATCCCCTTTTTCACAGATCGGCGTATCCACGTTGGCTTCCAAGGTTGCATACCCAAAACGTGTCAACCGCGCCGTCATATGGCTGTCCCCCTTCAACGCCCCCGCCATAGGCCAGGTTCTGCCTTTTCCGTCGGTGAGCGTCTCTTGCAGATACATCATGCCCCCGCATTCGGCTAAAACTGGCAAGCCATCCCGGACAGCTCTGCGGACACTCGCCCGCATACTCTCATTGTCCGCTAGCGCCTGGGCGTGTTCCTCCGGATATCCCCCGTACAACAGCAATCCGTCCAGCCCCGGTGGCAATTCCGGGTCTGTCAGCGGGGAAAAGGGAATGAGCACTGCGCCCATCTCCTTCCACAGCTCCAGATTATCCTCATAGAAAAAACAGAAGGCTTGATCGCAGGCCAATCCCAGCCGCAGAGGAGGATCCATGGCCATACACCCTCGATAGTCTTTCCAGAGATCCTCATAGACTACGGGCGGCGCTGTCTTGGCCAATTCCAGAAGGCCCTGGAGATCGAGGGTCTCTTCCGCCGCCGCCGCCAAAAGATCCATCTTTGCCATCAGGTCTTCCACCTCATCCGCCGTGATCAGACCTAAATGCCGGCTGCCAATGGCCGCCTCCGGCAGCGGCGGCATATATCCATACGTTGGAATTCCCAACTCCGCCTGGATCAGCTTCTGATACACCGGGTACATGCCCTTGCTGCAATGGTTTAGAATGACCCCTTTGATCTCATTGGGCCGGTATCCCACAAACCCTTTGATTAAGGCCGCGACGGATACACTCATCCCTTTTACGTTGACAACCAGGATCTGGGGCGTCTGGGTAACTCTCGCCAGATGGTTCGAGGAGAACGCATCATCCTCGAATCCCTGTCCATCGTACATCCCCATGACTCCCTCCAGCACGGATACGGCGTGGCTGGCTCCGCTCCTGGCAAGCAAAAAGCGGACGATCTCCTCACCGCACAGATAGAGGTCCAGGTTCTTAGATTTTGTCTTTAATATTTTACTGTGGAACATGGGATCGATATAATCCGGCCCGCATTTAAAGCTGGCTGGCGCTAATCCACCATTGGACAGCGCCTTTAAGATGGCGCAGGTCACGGTGGTTTTGCCGCAGCCACTTCCCGTTCCCACGAGCATAAACCGCGGGATGTTCTGTCGCATCACGCTCGCCGCCTTCCGCTCAGAATATAGATGGGATTCAATCCCTTCATCATGTGGTAGCCGCCCACCACATCCGCCTTCGACATGGAGGCACATAGTATCTCCGGCTCCAACTGGCGCTGTTCCATGGAAGTGACCGCCGCCTGTAGCGTTTCCAGCGTGATGGCATTGACCACCATCTGGGCCGCCGGATTTTTTCTGAGGACCGCCTCCAGGATCGCGTCCATGTTTCCGCTGCTGCCGCCGATAAAGACCTTGTCCGGCGCCGGCAGCTGCTCCAATCCCTCCGGCGCCGTCGCATGGCGTATCTGCACATTATAGGCCCCTAATCGCTTTCTATTCTCCGCAAGCAGGGCCACAGCCTCCTCATGTCTCTCGATGGCGTACACCATTCCCTCCGAAGCAGCGTAGGCCATGGCGATGGACACGGAGCCCGTGCCGGCCCCGATATCCCAGATCACATCCTGGGGGTGGATGTCCAGCTTCGCAACGCTCAGCATCCGGATCTCTTCCTTCGTCATGGGAACCTTGCCGCGGAGAAAGTCTTCATCGCGGAGCTGGTGGCGGCAATCCACGGCGTGGGCATTTTCAATGAGCAGCACCGCTAAATTGCCAAATTCCATCTCTCGGACGGCGGAGGGGGCGGCCGTGAGAATCCGGTCCTGCCCGGAGGACAGGT
>CAUFVC010000173.1:0-5393 GCA_959029275.1 uncultured Eubacteriales bacterium
TGTTGCCATCGAAGAAATCTCCTTCTGGTTTAATTGATATGAATGTATTATACTCCCAATCGATGAAGAGTGTCAAGATCACCTCCCGCCGGGGTGGGAAAGCCTCCAAGGATTTATGCGAAAGCAGGGCATGGCCCCAAGCCGGGAGCTTGGGCCATGCCCGATTGACACAGGAAAGTTTCTGCTAGATAATATAAAGATAAGACTATTGGGAAAGTATAAGGATAAGGCCATTCAGAACAGAGCGGATGATCATTCAATGGAGGTAGGTATGAAAAAAGGGTTCTCATTTTACTGGAAGTTATTTTCCGCTACGTTAAGCTTAAGTGCGTTTACTTTTGGCGGGGGATACATCATGATCCCGCTGATGCGGAAGAAATTTGTGGAGCAGTATCACTGGATCGAGGAAGAGGAGATGATGGATCTGACCGCTATCGCGCAATCGTCCCCGGGGGCTATGGCGGTCAACGCATCCATCCTCGTGGGATACCGTCTGGCGGGTATTCCGGGCACCCTGGTTACAGTGCTTGGCACCATATTGCCCCCTCTGATCATTCTGTCCGTCATCTCCGTTGGCTATACGGCCTTCCGGGATAGCGCCGCTGTCAGCTTTGTGTTGCGCGGTATGCAGGCAGGCGTGGCGGCCGTTATCGTGGATGTGGTCTTTACAATGGCCAAGACGATCTGCAAGGGGAAGCGATGGATTCCAATCGGGACGATGATAGGAGCATTTTTCTGCGCCTGGGCGCTCAAAATCAATGTAATCTGGATCATCCTGGTATGCGGTGTTTTTGGGGCGCTGGAGGTTCTGTGGAGAGGGAAAAAGAAAGAGGAGGATGCGCCATGATCTACCTGGAATTGTTCTGGAGCTTCGTTCAGATCGGGCTGTTTAGCATCGGCGGTGGCTACGCGGCGCTGCCGGTTATACAGCGCCAAGTGGTTGAAGTGCATCCATGGCTCACCATGGCGGAATTCGCAGATGTGATCACCATCTCCCAGATGACGCCAGGCCCCATCGCCATCAACTCCGCCACCTTCGTTGGAATCCGGATTGCGGGCATAGGGGGAGCGATTGTCGCCACCGTCGGCTGCGTGCTGCCGTCGCTGGTCATCGTTTTGCTGTTGGCCTTCATCTACTATCGGTATCGAAAGCTTACCGTGATCCAAGGGGTTTTGGATGGATTGCGCCCCGCGGTGGTGGGCCTGATCGCGTCAGCCGGCCTATCGATTGTGGTGCTGGCCTTCTGGAATGGAAACCCGGTTTCCCTCTCCCCGTCGGACATAGACTGGATCGCCGTCGTCCTGTTCGCGCTCTGTCTTTTCGTCCTGCGAAAATGGAAGCCCAATCCGATTTATGTCATGGCGGGGGCCGGTATTGCAGGGCTCGGCGCGTATTATTGTCTATCGTTTCTGTGACCGGACAGCGCTCTACGGGCGGCGGTACTGGCTGGGAGTCATCCCATAGTGCCGCCGGAAGGTTCGGATAAAGCTGTTGGCATCGGAAAAACCGCAGCGCACGGCGATCTCGCCAACGGAGAGGGCTGTCTGCGCCAGCAGCTCTTTCGAGTAGGTCAGCCGGTTGAGAAGCAGATACTGTTTTGGACTGTAGCCGGTCAGCTCTTTGAAGGTATGACTCAAATAATAAAAATTAATATAGAACTGGTCTGCTAAGTCTTTAATTTTAATGTCCTGGGCAAAGTTTTGATCGATATATTTCTGCACTTGATACAGGCTCTCCTGAACAGGTTTATCGGGGATCGGAAACCGTTCGCTGTGCCGGCGGTACAGGAGGATCAACAGTTCTTTGATCAGGCAGGCGGCGCGCTCCGCGCTTAGAGAATCGTTCGCCCTCGATTCCTCCAGAAGAGCGGCAAAGATAGGCCCCGCCTCCTCCACAGCGGGAAAAACATGGCAGAAATTTTGAGGGCGGTTTTTTAACGGCGACATGAGCTTTGGATTGTTGACGAAGCGGTCCAAGGAGAGCGATGAGAAGATGACATAGTACCGCTCATAGTTGGAGGACTGAAGCTCGACGCAGTGCTCCTCAAGATTGCTGATAAAGGCCAGCTGGCCCTCATGGAGGGTGTAGAGGTGAGACGAGATGGATAGACGGATCTCGCCTTTTTTTACATATAAAATCTCATAATCCATATGAGAATGCTTATGGATCGGAGTTGGCTGATTAGAGTATTCGCAGTGAAATAGCGAGGTGCCGTCCATGCTGGGTATCCCTCCCGGAAAAGCAAATTTCGCCTATTTTGTGACAATTGAAGATGACACAGCAAAGCAAATTTATTATATCATAGAACCATCAGCAAGGAAAGAATCGGTTCATATTTTGTATGGCAGAAAACATAGGAGGTAGGGTATGGACAAGGCAGTCTTTTTTTCCACGATGGAACAAACCCTTTGCAAGGTATATGGACAGCCCCCGGAGGCGATGGTGAAGCCGGAGCTGGAATTCTGTCCGGCGGTGATACGGGAAGATAATCTTGAAGAAAACCGGGAATTCCTGAAAGACGTGAAATATGGATTTTCCACATGGGGGATGACGGTCCTGACAGAAGAACAGATTCGGGACTATTTTCCTAAATTGGAGTGCGTTTTTTATGCGGCGGGTTCTGTTCAGTATTTTGGCCGGCCCTTCCTGAACTGCGGAATTAGGGTGTTTTCAGCGTGGAAGGCCAATGGGATCCCGGTGGCGGAATTTACGCTGGCACAGATCTTGCTGGCCAACAAAGGATATTTTCAGTCGCTGAAGAAGGTGAAAGATCACCCCGGATGTTTTGATGAGGCGGCACGATACTGCGACACTTTTGGCGGCAACTATGGCAAGCGCGTGGGGATCATCGGCGTGGGCGTCATCGGCCGGTACCTGATCGGATTACTTAAGAATTTTTGCCTGGAGGTAGTGGTGTTCGATCCCTTCCTAAGCGATGAGGACGCCGCGTCTCTTGGAGTCAAGAAATGCTCCCTTGAGGAAATATTTTCCACATGCAGCGTGATCAGCAATCATCTGGCGAACAACGAGCAGACGAAAGGGATGCTGTGCGGGCGTCTCTTTGATCTCATGGCGGACAATGCGACGTTTATCAATACTGGAAGAGGGGCTCAGGTGGTGGAAGCGGACCTGATCCGAGCGCTCAAGGAGCATCCCAACCGCACAGCGCTGCTCGATGTCACAGACCCGGAACCGTCGCTGCCGGACAGCCCTTTCTATACCATGGACAATGTGTTCATAACGCCGCATCGGGCGGGAAGCGTTGAGGATGAAGTGCGGCGTATGGCAGAATTCATGGTGGAAGATTACCGGCGGGTCCTCAGGGGAGAGCCTTCGCCCAACGAGGTTACACTGGAAATGCTTAAGACCATGGCATAGGAGGAATTCAAGATGATCAGGACAGGTATGGTTTCCGTGACATTCCGTCAGTTCGATGTGGACGAGGTCATCCGGAGAACCAAGGAAGCGGGTCTCATGGCCATCGAATGGGGTGGGGATGTCCATGTTCCTCACGGAGATCTGGACAAAGCGCGCTATACAGCTCGCAGAATGAGGGAAAACGGTCTGGAGATTGCGTCCTACGGGTCCTACTATCGAGCCCTGGAAGACGAGAAGTTTGAGGATATTCTGGCCACAGCAAAGGCGCTGGGAGCACCCAACATTCGGATCTGGGCCGGGGAGAAGGAGCCGCAGGACTGTGACGGAGAACAGAGAGCACACACGGTGCAGCGTATACGGGACGCAGCCCGTATGGCGGCTAAGGAGAATATCACGGTCTCCACGGAATACCACGGTGGGACCCTGACGGTGATGCAGGATTCGGCTGTCGCAATGCTGAAAGAGGCGGAAGAGCCAAATCTGTTTACCTATTGGCAGCCCTTGGGCGACAAACCCTGGAAGGAACACGAGGGGCAGGTGATAGAACTTCTGGGGCTAGGGAAGCTGTCCAATCTCCACGTGTACCAATGGCAAAAGTTTGAGCGATATCCGCTGGAGCAAGGGGAGGCGCGCTGGGAAACATTTTTGCGGCCGGCGGCGGGGGATGCGGCCATGCACTATGCCCTGTTGGAGTTTGTGCAGGACGACGATCCGGAGCAGTTTTTGCGGGACGCAGCGACGCTACAGGCAATCTGCAAAAGGCTGTCCCGCTGAACATTCTACGATAGAAAGGGTTTTGACCGATGGAGCATCAGACATTTCATTACAACACGCTAGACGCGCTGCAACAGGAGATGGACACGGTAGGCGTGTCGCTCCCCCTGTCGGCCAAGCTGGATCGGCTTCAAAAGCCGCTCACGGTTCAGGGAAAGCGATTCGCCAACTCCATGGCGATTCAGCCTATGGAGGGTTGCGACGGCACTCGGGACGGCCGCCCCGATACTCTGACAGAGCGCCGCTACGAGCGCTTTGCGAAAAGTGGGGTGGGGCTGATTTGGGTTGAAGCGGTGGCGGTGGTGGAGGAAGGCCGGGCCAATCCGAGGCAGCTTTTCATTCAGGAGAGTACTCTGGACAGCTTCAAGAGATTGGTCCAGATGATCAAAGAGACCTGCATCCGGGAGCATGGCTTTGAACCGGTGGTGATCATGCAGGCCACCCATTCGGGGCGATATTCAAAGCCCAATGGAAAACCGGAGCCCATCATCGCATATCAAAATCCAATCTTTGAGAAAGATACGCCCATATCCCCGGAGCGCATCATCACAGACGACGCCCTTATGCGGCTAGAAGAGCGGTTTGGCACAGCGGCAAAGGAGGCGGAGGCAGCGGGGTTTGATGGCATCGATATTAAATGCTGCCACCGGTATTTGAATAATGAGCTGCTGTCCGCTTTCAACAGGCCCGGCGCCTTTGGAGGCTCCTTTGAAAATCGCACCCGCCTGCTGCGAAACGGGATCCAAAATGCGCAGGCGGCAACGGGCGATGCCTTTATAGTGACATCTCGTCTGAACGTCTACGATGGGTTCCCGTACCCATATGGATTTGGCGTTTCCCCGGACGGCGGTTTGGAGCCGGACTTGACAGAAGGGATCCGGCTGGCGCAGATGCTTCAGGGGGAAGGGGGGCTGAGTCTGCTGGATATCACCATCGGAAATCCGTATGTCAATCCCCATGTCAATCGCCCCTTCGACGGAGGCCCCTACGTTCCCCGGGAACATCCCCTGGAGGGGGTGGCGCGGATGGTTCGATGCGTAGGTGAGATCCAGAAGGCCTGCCCGAAGCTTGCCATCGTGTCCTCCGGAAATAGCTATCTCAGACAGTACGCGCCGGCGCTGGCAGCGGGAATGCTGGAAGAAGGCTTGTGTACCATCGCCGGATTTGGGAGAGAAGCCTTTGCCTACCCGGATTTTTATGAGGATATCGTAAATCGCGGTGCCATGGACCCTGCGAAATG
>CAUFVC010000174.1:0-5359 GCA_959029275.1 uncultured Eubacteriales bacterium
CTCTACCTTATCCTGGCGAAATATGTAAGTGGTCTTTAGCGCCGTGATGGAAATCTGCGTCTGTGAAAGGGCTGGCAGATTATCCTGGGCGCCCATAAACCTATAGGACTGTCCATCAATTGTGACTGCACCAAGTAACGTGTTGGGCTTTCCCGTCCAATGCCGGGTTGTATCCTCCGCTAAATGATCGGCCATGGACCAAACACTAAAATAGGGGTCCACTGTTATAAGTGGAACAGCTGGCGCTCGCAAATTCATTCTGATTCCTTCTTTCATAAAAAGTCTTGCTTTTTCTATATTTGTAGTATACCATTAAATATATCGTAAAAAAATAGAATAAACAAGTAAAAGGTGAGGAATCTTATTTGTACGAAGACTTAAAATATTTCACTGGCCTGGATTCGACACTGCCGTTTCGAATCCTTCTCACAGGCATCTCGTATTGCGATGGCAGCTATCGGATCTCCCGGATGAAAAGTCCCTTAACCGTTCTGGAATACGTGGTAAAAGGGACGGGTTCGATCCTCTGTGACGGAGAAACTTTCACCGCCTCATCCGGAGACGTCTACATTCTGCGGAAAGGCACCTGCCATACGTATTCCTCCGACGCTAAGGATCCGTGGATAAAGCTATTCTTTAACCTAGAAGGCTCCTTGGTTGATCTACTTCTGGACCAGTATGAGATCGGCAATACCGTGGTCCTGCGCCACTGCCCTGTGGAAACTCTCTTTCGGGAGTTTATCCAAACCGCCTTTAACTCCGGCCCAGATACGCGGCGCACGTTTCATCAATGCGCCCTTCTTTTTCACCGCATTCTCACCGTGCTTTACGATGTCAAGCTCCATACAACCGCTATTTCACCTGAAGCCGCTATCCTACAGCAGGCGCTGGACAGGGCGGTGTCCGGCTCCATCTCCATTTCACAGCTGGCGCGCGCCATCGGCCGGTCCCCGGATTACACAATCAAGCTGTTCAAAAAAACTTTCCACATTACGCCCTACGCCTATCTTCTCCGGCAAAAACTTGCCGCCGCGCAGAACCTGCTGCAAAATACGACCTTGCCCGTTCAAGAAATCGCTCGGCAGCTGGGATACGACGACGCCCACTATTTTTCTAATGTTTTTAAGGCGCAATTTGGAGTATCGCCCAGGGCATACCGGCAATAGCGACCGCCGTCTTATTTTCGAATATAGATGATGCCCAGAGTTCCCGGTCCACAGTGGTTGGTCACGGTACATCCCGCCCATGTGTCCAGCCTCTCCGTAAAGGTCTGATACTGTTTTGTCTCCTCCAATACTTTTGTTACCAGACCATCGTCACACCGCGTATGGGTACAAAAAATACGGTGTGTCCGGATATCGGTTCTTCCGGAGAGTCTGTCCCGAACATAGTTCATCACACACGTCTCATAGGAACCCCGATATTTTTTTCCCACCAACATCCGCCCGTCAATAACCTCAATGCAGGGCTTTAGTTTCAACACATTAGCCCCCAGCATGGCAACGGACGAGCAGCGTCCCCCTTTGTGCAGATATACCAGCGTATTGATGAGAAAGCTGATCTCAACCTTGGGAATCAGATTTTGGATTTCGTCCACAATGGACTGCGGATCCATCCCCTGCAGCGCCAGCTCCGCCGCCTCGATGGCGAGTATTCCCGTGCCGGAGGATAGGCTTCTGGAATCGATAGGGTAAACCCCTTCCATCTGTGCCGCAGCCGCCATTGCATTCTGGTGAGCGCTGGAAAAATCAGAGCTGATATTAAAGTGCAGGATGGCGTCATAGTCCTTTTTGTAGGCTTGAAATAGCTTCGTATAATCCTCGATGGTGGGGGCAGACGTCTTCGAAAGCTTTCCCGTCTGATTGACATAGGAATAAATGTCATCCGGGACAATATCAATCCCATCCTTGAAGGATTTCTCTTCCATATTAATATAGAGCGGCATGACATCCATATCATACTGCTGTAGCAACTCTTTTGACAAGTCCATTGTACTATCGCCGGTGATTTTGATTTTATACACTCCATGATCCTCCCGTTCATTTTACTTTCATTCTGCCACTTCTTGTCCCAGCATATGGGATATGCTGTGATACAGATACTGAACGATACTCTGCGCCAGCACCGCATTCTCCGATGTGCAGGAGCCGCCCCTGGGGTAAATATCCGACGGACACATTCCCCGCCATCCGCTGAACGTGATCCTTGGACAGAGGCAGGATCTTGGGCTCCTCAATGTATTCGGATTTAGTGTATGCCTCCATCTAGACACCTCCCTAGGATACGATGATCATATCACAAAGAGACAAGGAATGCAAGCTCTCGATCATACAGTGTAGCACGCATTTCGCGTCAACATAAAAGAGCGCCCCTCTTCAATGTGAAGTGGACGCTCTTTTTGATGGCATTCGTCATAACACGATTCCATCTTTAAAAATCGAGATTTCACTGTAGCCGCCTCGCTCATTGGCCGTCTCCTCGCCCGATGCGACGCGCAGAATATAGTCCAGCAGTGCGTCTGTCATCTCCGGCATGGTTTTTCCCTCCAGCAGCCCGGACGCATCAAAATCGATCCAGTTTTTCTTTTTGACTGCGAGTGTATGGTTAGTCGCAATCTTGACCGTGGGCACGGGTCCTCCCACCGGCGTTCCCCGCCCGGTGGTAAAGAGCACCAGTTGGACGCCTGCGGCGACTAGGTTTGTCACGGCGATCAGGTCGTTTCCCGGCCCGTTCAACAGGGAAAGCCCATTCTTGGTCACGGTATCCCCATAATCCAGCACATCGGCAATGGGGCTACCGCCGCCCTTCTGAACGCAGCCCAGAGATTTCTCTTCCAGCGTTGTAATGCCGCCCGCCTTATTTCCCGGCGACGGATTCTCATAGATCACCTGATGATGGCGTGTAAAGTAGTCTTTAAAATTATTGATCAGAGCCACTGTCTTTTGAAAGAGTTCCTCCGTGGGACATCGCTGCATTAACAGATGCTCTGCGCCAAACATTTCCGGCACTTCCGTCAGAACGCAGCTTGCCCCGTAGGAGACGAGCCGGTCCGAAAGCGACCCCACCAGCGGATTGGCGGTGATTCCGCTGAAACCATCGCTGCCGCCGCATTTAAGTCCAATCGTTAGCTTGGAAACCGGCACCGGCACTCGCTGGAAGGTGTCTGCATACATCTGCAATTGTCGGATCCGCCTCACGCCCTCTTCGATTTCGTCTTCACAATCCTGTGCGTTTAGAAAAGACACACGCTTCGGGTTCCAGCTTCCCAGCACCTTCTGAAATTCTGCAATATTGTTGTTTTCGCAGCCAAGTCCCAGCACAAGAACGCCCGCTGCATTGGGGTGATTGACCAGCCCCCGCAGAATCAACTGCGTGATTCTCTGGTCGTCCCCCAGCTGGGAACAGCCAAAGGGATGCTCAAAGCACTTTGCCCCTGTTAACTCCGCAATCCTTTTGCCCACCTTGTTCACACAGCCGACAGTGTGGATGATCCAAATATCGTTGCGGATCCCGACTTGGCCATCTTCCCGCACATAGCCTAAAAACGTCTGGTCAGAAGGCACTCTCTCCGTCTCTACATAGTTGGGCTGATACCGGTACTCCAGATTGCCCCTCAGGTTCGTCCGCATATTATGGCTGTGAACATGCTCACCCTCGGCAATATCCCGGATCGCATGTCCAATGGGATTGCCATATTTCAGAATCATGTCTCCTTCTCGGATGGGGCGCAGCGCATACTTATGTCCGTTTTCCAGGTTGACCTCCACATTATCCAGGGGATGAATTCTCATAGGGCGCGCTCCACCTCTTCGGCCAGGTACCGCAGATCGCTGCCCCAGAGTGCTGTGTTGGATAGAATCGTGGGCACATCCGATTGCTTCATAAAAGCGATGATCTTTTCGTCGTCGTTAGGCGTACCGGTTTTATAAAATTCAATCAGCTTGGCAAAAGAGAAAATCAAATGCTGGGGCAGTTCCCCGTGCCGCTTGATGTATTCCAAGATGGAGGGCAGGACGCGCACCTTAAATTTGCTGACGGAATTCAGGGCTATGGAGGCGCACAGATGCCGGATATATGGATTACAAAAGCGCTCGAAAACGTTGTCGGCGTACTCCCGCAGCTCCTGTTCCGGCAGATCGAGGGTTGTAAGGATTTCATCGTAGACACAGGCCTTTACAAAAGCGCTCATCTTGGCATCGGCCATACAGTCACCGACAGTTTCCAGGCCGCTTAACATCGCGTAGGGAATCATGGCTGTGTGCGCGCCGTTTAAGATGCGCACCTTGCGCGTCCGGTATGGCTCCAGATTATCCGTGACAATGATATTCAGCCCCGCCTTGTCGAAGGGAAATTCCTCTTTGATAGCGTCCGGCCCCTCGATGACCCACAGATGAAAGAGTTCGCTGGTATTGACCATATTGTCCTCATACTCGAGCTCAATTTTTTCATCCCGGGGATATCCCGTCACAATCCTGTCCACAAGTGTATTGTAAAAGATATTGTCCCTCTGAACCCAGGCGATAAAATCATCCCCCAGCCCCCAAAGATTTGCATAGTCGATCACGCACTGTCTCAGTGTTGCGCCGTTTTGTTCGATCAGCTCGCAGGGCAGAAAGATAAAGCCTTTCAAGCCGGCGGCAAAGCGCCGGTGCAGCAACAGTGTAACCTTTGCCGGAAAAGTTATATTCGGCGCATTTTCGGGTTTATCCTCACCGTCGAAGGCGATCCCGGCTTCCGTCGTGTTGGAAAGGATAAACCGAAAATCAGGATTTTCTGCCAGCTTTAGGTACGCCTCAAAATCCTTGTAGGGCTCCACCGTCCTGGAGATGACGTCGATACGCTTTTGCTCAACTGTCGGTATCCCGTTTTTCAATCCGCGCATGATGTGGGTATAGACACAATTTTGCTCTTCCAGTTTGGCGCACATTCCATGCTCAATCGGCTGCACAACCACGACAGATGCGTTAAAATCCGTCGCCTCGTCTGTCAGCTGGATAATCCAATCTGCAAACCCCCGCAAAAAGCCCCCTTCTCCAAATTGAATGATCTTTTCACACCGTTCTGGCTTGGTCAACATATCCTTCCTCCTCTTTTACCGCTGTGCTTACTCTCTCAGTATATATCATTATTTTTATGTTTTCCTCGATTATTTTGCCTAGTTTCGTCGAAAACAAGAATATTTTGATTGTCCTTTTTAATTTTCTGTGGTAAACTGGTCATGTAGATGCGAAAGGGGGGTTCCACATGGATCGGGAAGAGAAAAATCCGTTATTTTCTCACAGCAAAGTGACGAACAAGCGCAAAACCACCGGTATCCATTATCACAGCAGTTATGAGTTGTATTAGCTGATGAACGGAG
>CAUFVC010000175.1:0-5341 GCA_959029275.1 uncultured Eubacteriales bacterium
AACGTTCACTGAGATAAACCGGTATACTATTTTTGTTGCGGGCGACATTTCTCTTGGACAGCTGCAGATGGACTTAAAAGGCGAGAGCACGGAGGAGGCGGTGGAGAACTTTAGCCGTCTATACGGCGAAGCGAGGATCATCGTATTGAATGAGAAGGCTGTTGTGATGCAGGATTCTTCTCAGACCAAGATTGGCCGCACCATCGTAAATGATGATGTGCTCAATGCGCTGTCCGGGGAGAGCGTCAAGGTCAGGGATGGCGTCTATGTTCGGATTGCGGTCCCCATCACCCAGTACGATTCCAATAAAGTAACGGGCATCGTCTACGTGTTCTTCACCATCGACAAGCTCCTGTTGAGCCTGGACAGCAATCGGGGCATGATCATATATCTGCTGCTCCTGGTGGGCGTCATCGCCTGTATATTAGGTATGTTTATCATTATGTACTTCACGGAACCGTTGTCCTCCATTCAGGCGTGGTTGCATCGGATGGAGGGTGGACACATGGATGAACAGGTGGATCTTCACAGGCGGGATGATTATGGAGCCATTGTGGAATCCATCCAGGGGATCACCCATGATCTTATGGAGGTGGATGCTTCACGGCAGGAATTCGTGTCCAATGTGTCACATGAGCTGAAGACGCCGCTAAGCTCCATCAAAGTGTTGACCGAATCGCTGTTATTGCAGGACAGTGTGCCGGAAGAGATGTATAAAGAATTCTTGCAGGACATCAACACAGAGATCGACCGGCAGAGCGCCATCGTCAATGATCTGTTGACTCTGGTTCGTCTTGAGGAGAATGAACAATCTCTGAACATCAAGAAGTTTTCCCTCAATGAGCTGGCGGAAGATATTTTGAAGCGCTTGAAGCCGTTGGCGGACCGCCGCAATATTGAACTGCTGCTGGACACGGTGCGGGACGTGACGATCGAAGCGGATGAGATGAAGCTGACCATGGCATTGTCCAATCTCATCGAGAATGGGATCAAATACAACGTCGAAAATGGAAGCGTCACCGTCACGGTGGATTCCGATCACAAAGATGCAAAAATCACGGTCTCCGACACAGGGATTGGGATCGATGAATCGCATTTTTCCAAGCTCTTTCACCGCTTTTACCGCGTCGATAAGGCGCGGGACCGGGGAGCCGGGGGAACGGGGCTTGGACTTGCGATTGTGCGTCAGATCATTTTGCTTCACAAGGGAACCATCGGAGTGAAAAGCAAGGTGGGCGAGGGAACGTCCTTCATTGTTATGCTGCCGCTCCAGCAGGTCATGAGTCAGGAGGCGACAGGATGAAAATTTCAGCGTGCGTATTGCAAAGATTTGCGGGAATCGTAACAGCGACCCTTGTGGCGCCGCTGCTTCTATCGGGGTGTGGAAACTCGAATGTGTCGGAGGACAGCTCTTCACTGGAGGAGATGACATATCTACAGGAGAAAGCGGTGAAGACGAACAGCGTCTTTACATCAGGCGAGTTTACTCTGTATTATACCAACGCGTCGCACACGGCCATCTATGAGACGGTGAAAGACTATGATTTTCAGGGCTGGTCCACGGAGGCCATTGTTGAACAGGTTTTAGCGGATCTAGTCAATGTGGACTGGGTTGAAACAGAGGATAAGAATGTGGAGGCTGTGAGTATCGTGCCCTTCAAGCATGTGGAGGTGGAGGGAATTCGAGAGGAGACCAGTTCTCTGAAGCAATCGAATGCGGATGGTGGATTTCCTGTTATGGAGGATTTGCTGGACAGTGAAGTCACCACCACGAAGCATATTTTGCAGATGAAGATGAGTGCAGATTACTCCGAGCTGACCCCCAATAAAAATGTTGTCTTTCGCACAGGACTTGGAAAGGCGCTTTTGAGCCTTGGCATATTCGATACGATTGAGCTATATGTGGAGTCGGAGGCAGCGGACGATGGGTCGGAATCGTCAAGCTTGGTCGATACGATCAATCCCTATGACGCGGTGATCTTAAATCAGTATAATAAAGACTTCTATACGGATAAAACCACTGTCAATTTATACTTTATCAGCGAAGACAGGGAGAGCTTGACGAAAGAGAAGCGGACGCTGACGCTGACGTTGACAGATAAGCTGCCCGAGGTGATGGTTCGAGAATTGATCAAGGGGCCGGAGGAGGAAGGGCTGTCCTCAGCGATTCCGGTGGGCACGGAGATCAACGAGATCATGATCAAGGATAAAGTCTGTTACCTGGATTTGAGCGCAGAATTTCAGAAAAACCACTTAGGCGGTCCAAGGGAAGAAGCGCTGACGATCTATTCCATCGTCAATTCGCTCACAGAGCTGCCCAATATTCAATATGTGCAGTTTCTGATTGATGGACAGAGGGTTGAAACCTATAAAACAGAAGTGAAACTTGGATATTTTCTATCCCCGAATGTACTGTATGTCAAAGTCGAGGAGAATGAATAATGAAACCCACTAGACCATTGGCATGGTTGACGGTTGTCTTCAGCGTCACGCTGGCGGCAACTATTTTTTTGGACCGACAGGCTCCCGCTCTTTGGCGGGGGCTTGTTCTTTTCGCAGGGGCTGTCTCTCTGGTGGGAGGAAGGTCGCTCTGGAAAAAAAGTGGATGTCCCACTCCATTTCCCATTTTGTTGGCACTGGCTATCTTGATTGGCTATTTAGCAGGCAGGCGGGCGCTGGCGCCCATCGATCAGGCGCCGTTGCCAGATGGGGGGAAGGTAGAGATGGAGGGAGTGGTTTTGTCCGTGCAACCTGCGTCCAGCGGAAAGATGAGACTTACCCTGGCGCCCTCCTATGTTGTAATCCAGGAACCCCAGCAGAAGCGCGGGACAAAATCCAAAATTATCGCATGGGTGTCTGAGAATTCAGAGATCACATCGGGAACGAGGATCGCGCTGAGGGGAACGCTGTATGAAATCCAGCTGCCGGGAACGCCAGGAGAATTTAATGCCTATCTCTACTATAAAACCAGGGGGATCGCATATACCTGTCAGGCCACGGTGACCAGATACCAGAAGACAGACAAGCGTACCGCTCGAGGCTGTATGGAGCAGTTGCGGGGATGGCTGGCGCGGCGGATCAGCGGACTCCTTCCGGAGAAGGAAGCGGGAATTGTCAGCGCTATGATCTTTGGCGAGGAATCGCACATGGACCCGGAGATAAAAAGCCTATATCAAAATGTGGGCATTGCGCATATTCTGGCCATTTCCGGACTGCATGTTCATATCCTATATTTCGCGCTCTACGGGATACTTTGCAAAGGCGTATCCAAGCGAACGGCGACGGGCCTGTGTCTAGTTATACTGTGGGGCTATTGTATATTCACTGGGGCGGCGATTTCCACCGTGCGCGCGGTACTGATGATTACCGTTAACCTCAGCGCGACCATACTATTTCAGCCGAGAGACCCGGTCAATGCACTGTGCCTAGCTGCGCTGCTGATTTTGCTGTATCAACCGCTTTATATAGTGGACGCCGGTTTTCAGTTATCCTTTTCAGCCGTCGCTGGACTGATGACGACGCCGTTGCTGTTTGACCGCTTGTATTGGGTTCCCAAGAGGATCCGGAAAGGGATCCAAGCCTCTTTTGGCGTCATTATCGCCACAGCGCCGGTCACGCTGTATCACTTTTATAAGCTCTCCCCTTATTCTGCGCTGGCCAATCTCTTCGTTGTGCCGACCATGAATCTGGTGGTCATAGGGAGCATCGCCGGCTGTCTTGTCAGCGGGATATCTGAGTTTGCAGCTGAGCTATTGCTGGGAAGCGTGTACTGGATTCTGCGGTCCTATGAGTTGCTCTGTCGATTTATTGTGAAGCTTCCGTTCAGTGTATGGCAGCCCGGACGTCCGGCCATAGGAAAGCTATTGATCTATTCTTGCATTTTGGCGGCCGGTGTCGTATACTATACCCAGAGACCTTCCACACGGCAGCGATACCGCTGCGCGATGGCGGCGGCGGTCGCCAGCGGAATCCTATTTTTGAGCCTGTGGAGAAATAATGCGGCGGTGGCCGCCTTTCTTGACGTAGGACAGGGAGATTGTTTTATTTTACAGCAGGGCGATTCCGTCTATGTAGTGGATGGAGGACCGAACTATGACAGGGTGATGAAGCCTTACCTCCAGTCCAGGGGAATTCGAACCATTGAAGGCATTTTTTTGTCCCATCCAGATTTTGATCACCTGGAGAGCCTGTTGGCGCTGGCGTGGGACCCAGACTTTGCGGTGAGTGCGCTGTATCTGGCGGATGTAGAAGTACAAGATACGGAGGCGAGAAGGAAATTGGAGATGGCCGTTGCGGCGCAGGGCGGCAGGATTCAGCGCATCAGCGCCGGCGATCGGCTGAGTGCGGGGGACTTGACGGTAGACTGCCTTTGGCCGGAAGCGGAGGGGGGAGGGACGGATCTCAATGGAAGTTCCCTCGTGCTGAAGCTGCAATTTCACAGGTGGAGTATTTTGCTGACAGGGGATATGGACTTAGCGGCGGAAGAGGCCATTGCGGACGGCCTCTCCCCCTGCACAGTGCTGAAGGTTGCGCATCACGGGTCGCAAACTGCATCGGGGTACGAGTTTTTGAAGGCAACGGCCCCTTCCCTGGCGGTGATCAGCTGTGAGAGGGGGAATCTGTACGGACATCCCCATGACGAAGTGATACAGCGCCTGGACGCTCTGGATATTCCGTGGCGCGTGACCGATGATACCGGGTCGATTATATTAACACTAAAAAAAGACGGTGTCCAATATCAGGAATACAGAAAGGATTTGGAGCGCGTATGGCGGGAATAAAGGAACAGCTTAAGGCGGGAACTTTAGGGCGATTGTATTTATTATACGGGGAGGAAGCCTATCTAAAAACTTACTACAGCGAGAGAATTCTTCACCTTCTGCTGACGCCGGAGGATGAAATGATGAATTGCGATGTTTTGGAGGGGAGCAATGCGACGGCGGATGCGATCCTCCAAAGCGGGCAAACCCTTCCCTTTCTGGCGGAGAAGCGGCTGGTCCTCGTGCGGGACTCCCAAGCATTTAAAGGTGGGCGGGAATTTGAGCCGCTGCTCAGTTTTTTTGAGCAGATTCCGGAGACGACGGTCCTAGTGTTTGTCGAGGAGCAGGTGGACAAGCGAAGTAAGCTCTTTAAAGTCATGACAAAATACGGGCATCCGGAGGAGTGCTCCCGATTGCAGGGGGATGATTTAGCACGGTGGACGGCTCGGGAGTTGAAGAAACAAGGAAAAATCATGGATGGCGCCACGGCGCGGTATTTTGTCGAGCTGGTGGGGCAGGATATGAACCAGCTTGCACAGGGGATGGAAAAGCTCATATCGCCGAAGGGGATGGAAGCCAAA
>CAUFVC010000176.1:0-5327 GCA_959029275.1 uncultured Eubacteriales bacterium
ATGGTACTTGGCGGGGGACTGCCTGGGAGAGTAGGTGGTTGCCGCTTTTTTACTTAAAGCAAGCGCATTTCCAGCAGGCAGGCTGTGAAATCATTTTGATAAACATAAATAAGGGACCGGCCCACAAGCGGATCGAAATCAGCTTGCGGGCCGGTCCTTTTTTGGGGAGGTCAACTCTTTTACAGCAGGGTTTGTCCTCTCTTCTGTTGCGCAATCTTCATGGTGCGCTGTGCGCGGCAGCGTGCGACGACAGGGCGGAGCTGAGAGCGGGTCATGGCGTCATTCACCAGGAGATTGTTGGCATTATATCCTGTAATTGGCATGTAGTACCGCTCAAGAGCCCTCTCATAGGTTTCCACATCGTCCCACGCAAGGTCCGCTTCCGCGTCGTGCCCCCGGAGAAGCGCCTGGTGGTACCGGCACACGGCGACACTTAACCGAGCGACATCACGGCCGTAGACAAGCTGGCGGTGAACGACGGTCAGCCGCTGGAGAAGCTGATCCTTCGTGTTAAGCTTGCGCAGTTCGTCCGGGTTCACAGCCTGCTGTATTGCGACAGCCCCTTCCCGGGCCATCCACGTTTTCTCCTCCTGGATCATGGCATCTACCATGGATACAGTCTGCTGAAGAATTTTGGCGATGCGCTGGCCATCCGCCAGAATGCCGTCTGCAAAATGGCCATTGGGGGATAAGGGCTGTGCCGGCTTTTTTCCGTCCCATTTCAACAGCTGCGACAGGATGCTGTTGCCGTCCCAGGCACGCCACGAGGCAATGGTTAAGCTGCTTTTTTCAACCAACTGATAGACAACGTTCATGCGGGAGGCATAGCGGCCGTAGAGACTGGAAAAATAATCAGCCAGGTACGGACTGACATCTTCCATGGAGGCGGTCTCTTTCATAGTCCACGCAAGTTCCGCATAGAGGACATGCGTCAGAGACCGCAATCCCCAGTGCATCATGGGAACGTGCATATACGTAATACCGCAAAAGCCCTTTCGGTAGTAATAGGGCAGATCTTTCAACATAGAATGAGTAAAGAGAAGGGGAAGGTCCTCATATTTCGAGACGTTGTAGTATTCTCCAATGACCCGCGGCAACTGACAGGGAGACTTCTCCCAATCTGAAATAGTGGTGGCGTACCGCTGATTGGTCGTACAGTGGGGATCTTCCACACAGTGCTCATAACAGCGGTTAATCGGGTAATACACAACGCTGTCGCCCGCCGCTAGCAGATTTGCAGGCGCCGGTTTCTGTGGAGCCGCCAGAGTATACGTTCCCTCATAGCTGCACATCACCAGTTGAACGGGGTGATCTAGCCGCTCCTCGTTCATAGCGCGATCCAAGCGCTGGCGAAGCTGAGACAGAAAATAGACCGCGCGATCCGTGTTGTTTCCTATCGCCTGACAGGCGTCGCAGCTACAGGCGCTTCCCCACGTATCAAAACCCCAAATGTCGATCCGATCATGTTCATACCACTCGTGATTTAATTTTGCAAGAAGCTCATCAGCTACATAATCAAACATATCGCCGTGGGCCACGCACAGCTGAACGGATAGCGCCTTTTCCCGCTGCCGAACCCCATTTTCCGGCAATCCATACCATTCCGGATGGGTGTCGAACAGATCTCGCCCGTTATCCCAAGGTTTATCAGGGGCCAATATGGATTCAAAGATGTGGCCGCCGTACTTGGAGATAAATCCGAGCTTTCGGGACAACGCCGCCGTAGGTTCCCGGCAGATGGCAACATTCATTCGATTGCGGATCATCCACATGAGAAAGGGCCGCGACGTGTAGGCGTAGGACTCAGAGAGGTCGAAGCCGCGGGAAAAATCCATGGCTGGCTTGAACACCAGAGGCATTTCCGGGAGCTGGAGTTGATCGCGGAGAGGAGGCGCGATTTCGCCGCCCTCATCGGGATAGTACCAGCGCCAGCCCTGAAGCTTAAGAAATTCGTAGACGCCGTACAAAATACTCCGGCGAGAGCACCCCTCGATACGAACGCCGGACGGCCCGGCAAGGGGGATCAGGTGATATTCATCATCACAGTCCCCGCTGATCTTTTCCAGACTTACCAAAATATCTGTGTTCGCCGCCGCTTGATTCGAAAAGGTGATGGAGGCGTGGGGAAGCATCTTTACTAGATACTCTTTCAATTGCATTGCCGCAAAGGAGATGGTGCAGCGAAGCGCCCGATCCGGTTCTTTTCGAAAATTGATCCGTTCTTCTTCATTAGCCCAGATACCCGTATAGCGATCTGCCTGGGCATATGGAGTTTGAATCATAATGTTCATGATGTCCATCCTTTATACTTTATAGTATTTTACCGGCAACATACCGTCCGGGCACCAAACCGACAGCGAAAAACGGTCCTCCAGACAGGTATGTATTATATAATAGAAATAAGCTAAAGTCAATTTGCTGAAAGAAAATTTTTGGGGAAGGGGTGATTTCACTATATTAAAAGCGCAGCTCATCCATCAGGGCGTTGGACCGGCGAATCTGCTGTTCGTTGTCCTGGCGCTGTACAGTCAGGCAGGCGCAGAGAGTGTCCAAGAGTGCGATGTGTGCGATTCGGGAGGACACGGCTTCCGTCATGATGTACGCCTCGTCGGAATAGATGGAGAGGACGACATCGCAGGTTTGCGTCACCGGCGTCTTCACGTGGCTGGTTATGCCGATCACAAAAGCGCCAGCCTCATGGGCGATCCGCATGGTGTCGATCACATCCCGGGTTCGCCCGGTATGGGAGATTCCGATGACACAGCAATCCTCTGCGAGAGAGGATGCAGAAAGCCGCATCATGTAAGGGTCTGTGACGCCATAAGCGGGATATCCGGCCCGGATCAGCCGAAGATACGCATCCATAGCCAGCGTGGAGGAAGAACCAAGCCCGTACAGTTCAATCCGACGGGCCGTTTGCAGGTGTTCCACCGCCTTGTGCAGAGCATGGGTGTCCAACATGGCGATGGTATCCGAAAGGGTTTTAATGTTGGAGGAGAAAATTTTCTGCGCGACAAGCTCCGGCGTGTCATCGGGCATAATACCGCCAAAGGCCATTGCAGCCGAAGCTTCGTGCTGTCTTGCAAGGGCCAGTCGAAAGTCGCTGATGCCCTCAAACCCCATCTTTTGACAGAACCGGACGATGCTGGACCCGGAGACCCCCATTTTTTCTGCCAGCTTGGCGGTGGGAAGGGACAGAAAGGAGTCCGGTTGCTCCAATATAAATTCCGCGATTACCTTTTCATTGGAAAAGAGCTGCGGATAGATATTTCGAATGTACGCGCTGATAATTTTTGTGTCGGGCATAAGGCTCACCTCTTCCGATAAGGATTTAAAGGTCTGTTCTCATCTGATTATACACGGATCGCGGCGTCTTGACAACCATTCTTGTCATTTCTATAATAGAAATTGACAGGAGATAAACCGGTACCTGGGACCGGACACAAGAAATTCATACAAATAAACAAGTTTTGACGGTTGCGGCTGTCTCAGGCGGACGGTATAATAGAGGTATCATAGGATCGGAGGGAGATACAGTATCATGAAAACAGCGGTTGTAACCGGCGGAGCCAGTGGCATTGGATATGGGATTGCGCAAATGCTAGAGGCGGATGGATATCGGGTTGTGGTCATGGGACGCCACGGTGAGCAGGCGGTGTGCGAGGCGATGAAAATGCTACCTCACGGAGTCTATGTCCAGGGCGATCTCAGCAGCGGGCAGGATAGAGAGAGGCTCCTTGATATAGCGGGAAATCTCGATGTTCTGGTTAATAACGCGGGAGTAGCGCCGAAAGTTCGCAGCGATGTTTTGGATATGACGGAGGAGAGCTACGATTATGTGATGGACATCAATCTTAAGGGGACCTTTTTCCTAACCCAATCGGCGGCCAAACGAATGATTGCACAGGGAAGCGGAGGCTGCATTATTAATATTTCTTCCATGAGCGCATACACTTCATCCACCAACCGCGCACAGTACTGCATTTCAAAGGCGGGGATCGGAATGGTGACAAAGATCTTTGCGGACCGGTTAGCGGAATACGGTATCGGCGTCTACGAGCTGAGACCGGGAATTATTGAGACCGATATGATTGCGGGCGTGCGGGACAAATATGATACGCTGATTTACGAAAAAGGAATTTTGCCAATACGGCGATATGGGACGCCGGAGGATATCGGACGTGCGGTGTGCGCCATCGCTGGCGGCGCGCTGGCCTATTCCACAGGAGAGGTTATCAACATCGACGGCGGTTTCCATTTGCAGAGATTGTAGGAGAATGCCATGGCGACAGAAGAGCGATTGGAAATCGCAGGCGTACAGGTTGAGCTGTACCGATATAATACCGTCATCGTCGGCAGCGGGGCTGCCGCTCTCAACTGCGCGGACAGGCTTTACCAGTTCGGACAAAAGCAGATTGCAGTTGTGACAGAGGGCATGAAGATGGGCACCAGCCGGAATACAGGCTCGGATAAACAGACCTATTATAAGCTCACGATGTCCGGAGATGCCGGCGACAGCGTGGAGCAAATGGCCCGAACGCTGTTTGAAGGAGGTGCGGTTGATGGGGATCTCGCCCTCACAGAAGCCGCATTATCAGCGAGAAGTTTTTTTAAGCTGGTGGAGATTGGAGTCCCCTTCCCGCACAATGAGATTGGAGAATTCGTGGGATACAAGACAGACCATGACCCCAGGCAGCGCGCCACGTCAGCCGGGCCGTTCACATCCAAATATATGACAGAGAGATTGCAGGAACAGGTGGAGCAGAAGGGAATCCCCATCTATGACGGATACCTCGTTATTCGTGTCTTAACCTCCACAGTGGACAAACGCTGCGTAGGCGTGCTGTGCCTCAACAAAAATAAGCTACATAGCCCTGATGCGCGATATGTCATATTTGCGGCAAAAAACATCGTCTATGGGACGGGAGGGCCGGCCGGACTCTATGCGGGTTCCGTCTATCCGCCGAGCCAACACGGGGCCACGGGACTGGCCTTTGAAGCGGGCGTAAAAGGCAAAAATCTGACGGAATGGCAGTATGGCCTCGCGTCCACAAAGTTTCGCTGGAATTTGTCCGGCACCTATCAGCAGGTTCTCCCCCGCTATATCTCCACAGATGCCAACGGCGGAGATGCGCGAGAATTTCTGCGCGACTACTTCGACAGTGACGGGGCGATGTTGGATGCCATTTTTCTCAAAGGCTACCAATGGCCATTTGACCCTCGCAAGGTGGAGGGGTAGGGCTCCAGCTTACTTGATATCCTCGTCTACCGGGAAACGCAGCTGCGAAACCGAAGGGTATTTCTGGATTACTTGAACAATCCCTCGG
>CAUFVC010000177.1:0-5323 GCA_959029275.1 uncultured Eubacteriales bacterium
ATCAGCTCTTCGTCTTCAATGAGGAGACGAAGGAATACGAGGCCAATTCCAACTCCCTTGCGGTCCAAGAGAATGCGTTGATCGAGCCTTCCATTTTGGAGGAACCTTTGGGATCCCGGTTCCAGTTTGTCCGGAATGGGTACTTTATCACGGATCCGCAGGAGTCGGCGGAGGGGGCTCTCGTCATTAACCGCATTGTCCCGCTGAAGAGTTCGTATAAACCAGTGGTTTAAATAGTCCGCATAGTGCAAGAAGAAGTCAGGCAAATCAAAGGCGCGGTTGGGGTATCCCAACCGCGCCGAGTTCATTTCCTAGAAAAATCCGCCGTGAATTACCCTTCCACAGGGGGATTGGGGTCATCTTTGACGGCAGATACGTCAGAATTCGCAGAGTCAAAGGGATTCCAGCCCGGCTGCCCCGCCGCAGGGGTGAGGGACTGACTCGTCTGGAGAACGCTCTGCATGTTCATAACCGTTGTCTGAGGGGTTTTGGTGATCTGGCCCCAGCTGATCAGGATGCCCAAGATCAGGAAGAGGAAGGACGTGCCCATGCCTTTTATGATTTCGGCAAAGATTTCCGGCTCAATAAACAGCTGGAAACATTGCGCTGGGGAGAAGATGCCGTATTCCTGATACACGCCAAAGACAAGGACAACATACTCGAGGACGAACAAAAATACGATGGACAGCACAATGGTCATGGCGATGGCAGCTTTGTTGAGCTTGCCCTTGAACAGCTTGTATCCCCAGTAAATGCACAGGGGGATCAGCGCATACAGTATGCTGTAAATGCGCTCCATAAATAGGATGGTCAGAACCGACGGGATGATGCCAACGATACCGCCAAGAAGACCGCCGATCAAGCCCAACAGATAGCTGCCATTTTGTTGGTTGCGGGCGGCAGCGTCGGAGACCTGCTCCATGGCGGTATGTAAACACTGGGAGTGAACGGCGCGGTATCCGCCGGCATAAAAAGCCGCTGTGTCACAATTCTCCCCGTGACATATGGGACACTGGGAGATGGGAGCCAGACCATTCTGCTTAAAGAACGCCAGCGCTGTGTTCTTGACCGATTCAAATTGGTCATCCACATCGGAGTCCTTTGCCGTGATCTGAAACCGGATCGTACCCTGATTGACATAGAGTGCGGCAGCCTTGGCTAACTGACCGCGCAGCTCCTTCTGCTGCGCTTTGTCCAAAGGCGCTTTCAGCATAAATTGCAGGATCATAACGCTTCGCTTCCCGTTGCCGTTGGTGTACTC
This sequence comes from uncultured Eubacteriales bacterium, assembly GCA_959029275.1. Classification (GTDB taxonomy): domain Bacteria; phylum Bacillota; class Clostridia; order Lachnospirales; family Bianqueaceae; genus Bianquea. The sequence continues at coordinate 1,262 of CAUFVC010000177.1, forward strand.
AAGGCTCACGGGATATTGCTCCACAATTCCGAATGCCATCTTGCCGGAAGGTAAAAACCCTTTCTGCTCGGCAAAGGTTTGAAATGCTTGAAGTTTCATTTTCGTCACCCCTTTTTAGTATCGGTTCTAGTATATCATAAAGTCTTACAAAAAAATAGATGAAAGATGAAAAAAAATACATAAAAATTTAAGAAAGAATTCAATTCGGCGGGAAAATGAGGGGGATCTATGCAAATTGCATAATCAATCCCGGCCAAATTTGTACAAAAGGGGTATCAAAAGTCCATTCACAAAAATTTAACATGGCAAAGAGTTTACAAAGTGCGAGATTTACGGTATAATAATTAGACATATCTTTTGTCGCATACAGAAAAAGTCCCAGTGGAAAAGAAGGGATAAACGGAAAGGGGTAGCAGCCAATGGCCTATGAGAACTACTACGATATCACGCCGGAGATTTTGAGATTGAGCAAACTCTGTGAAGATAGAGGAAAGATCGAGCCAGAATTATATATCCAATATCAGGTTAACCGAGGCCTCCGTGATCTGAATGGAAACGGGGTTTTGACAGGCCTCACGGAGATTTCGGAGGTCAAGTCTACGGAAATCGTGGACGGTCAAGCTGTCCCGTGCGAGGGGAAACTGTACTAGCGCGGAGTCGATGTCGAAGATATCGTCCGTGGATTCGTGACGGATAAGCGTTATGGCTACGAGGAGGTCTGTTATCTGCTTATCTTTGGCTCACTGCCGGACGCGGGCCAGCTGACGGAGTTTAAGGATCTGCTGGCCCTCTACCGAACGCTGCCCACCAGCTTCGTGCGCGATATCATTATGAAAGCGCCAAGCTCCGATATGATGAATACTCTGGCGAGAAGTGTGCTTACGCTGTACTCCTACGATGAGAGGGCGGACGACATATCGATCCCCAACGTGCTGCGGCAGTCTCTACAGCTAATCGCGCTATTTCCCCTGCTATCGGTGTACGGGTATCAGGCATACAGCCATTACATCAATGGTAAGAGTCTGTTTATCCATGCGCCGAAACCAGAGCTCTCCACAGCGGAAAATATATTGCGCCTGTTGCGCCCGGATAAGAAATATTCAGAATTGGAGGCACGGATTCTGGATATTGCGCTGGTCCTGCACGCGGAGCACGGAGGCGGCAATAATTCCACATTTACGACCCATGTAGTTTCATCCTCCGGCACGGACACTTACTCCGCGGTGGCCGCTTCCCTTGGATCTCTAAAGGGGCCGAAGCATGGGGGCGCCAACATCAAAGTCGTGCGCATGTTTGAGGATATGAAGAGCGAGGTAAAGGATTGGAACGATGAGGAGGAGATCGAAGGCTATCTGCGCAGGCTGCTGCACAGAGAAGCTTTTGACAAAGCGGGGCTGATTTACGGCATGGGGCACGCGGTATACTCTCTGTCGGATCCCCGGGCCAACATTTTCAAAAGCTTTGTCAAACGGTTATCCCAGGAAAAGGGAATGGAGGAAGAATTCAATCTGTATTCCAAGGTCGAGCGGCTAGCCCCCAAAGTGATCGGGGAAGAGCGCAGAATATACAAGGGTGTCAGCGCCAACGTAGACTTTTACAGCGGCTTTGTGTATCACATGCTGGGCTTGCCCTTGGAACTGTACACGCCGATTTTCGCCATCGCGAGAATTGCCGGATGGAGCGCACACCGCATCGAAGAATTGGTCAACGGAGGCAAGATCATTCGACCCGCCTATAAGAACGTTCAGAGCCATCTGGAGTATGTGCCCATTGGACAGCGGTAAATTCAAAGACTCGATACTATTATGCAGACGACCGGCAAATGTCGGCCGCCTGTTTCATATTATTCCTCCATTCCGGAGCGTCAGCGACGGGGCGAAGAGAAATTTGCGAAGGCGATTTCTCTTCTGCCATAAGAGCTATTTGTGGCGCTCCGGCACAAATAGCCGTGTGAAAAATAAGCTTTTCGAGCTTATTTTTCACACTATCTCCATTCCGGAGCGTCAGCGACGGGGCGAAGAGAGCTGTCTGTGGTACACAGATACAAATGCCATTTGTGGTATGGGAAAATTTGTTCGCATTTTGAGGAATTGGCATTGACACCCCTATGAAGATTGATTTATAATAGTAACGATATTAGCACAAGTATCCAGCAGGGGAGGCGAGGGCATGGGAAAGGCGGAAGTGCGCCAGCTTACTCGTGTCCTGTACTCTCTGTACCCAAAGGTTCAGGAAGAGTATGGGCGATATACGCAAGATTACCGAAAGATTCTGGCGGATATTTTCCAGCAGGACCCGGAGCGAATGGCCGGAATCTGGCTGGATCTCATCAGCGTTTACCCGGAGAGCATTCGGGAGATGCGGAGCGCTTCCTATCTGACGGAAGATATTTTAGAACAAATCATTCCGTTGCAGGGGTTTACAGAATTTTTAGAGTCAAACGACCTGCTGTGCAAAAAGCTATTTGCGGAATCCGCCAGCGTAACCCAGGTTTGCGAGACTGCGCTGTGCGTCTGCCTTCAGAAGGGAAAGGCGGCGCTTTTTGATGAGTTGATGGAGTATCGGCAGGAGAATTCTCTGTGCCGCCGGGACGATGCGCTCTTCGCAAAGCTTTTAAAGCTATCCTTCTCCCAAGATGTCTTTGAGGATATCCAGGCTGTGATGAAGAAGTGGGGATTCAAATTAGCGCATAGCGCCCAGCAGGGAAAGGAATGGGCTGTGAGAATGCTGACGGCGGACGCTGTCAGCCGGATGAAAAAGGGAATCCCAACAGGTTCGGCGGCGGAGGCCCAGGAACAGCTGATATTGGAGCTGCCTGAAGAGTTGGGCGGGTACCAGTCAGAGTCCATTCCGCAGAAAACGAGAAAAAGCGAAGCCGATCCATTCAGCCGTATGCTGGCGATCGCCCCCAAAAGGCGGTCGGGCAGCCGAATCTATATCGACCCGATAGAACAATTTTGCCAGCAGGCCGAATATATGAAGGACTTTGAGGGGAACCCCTGTGAGGAAGTCCACTGGACGAATTATTGGATTACCGTTCCGACCTACGCCAAGATGAATCGGAAGCAGTTGCAGTGGTACTTCTACTGGAGGGCGAGGCTGCGCCGGGGAGAGCTTCCCCCGGCGGACATTGAATTCGTCTACCTGTATGCCTTCGAACTTCTGAATCAGATCGGCGTGGAGGACGCGGAGGATGGATTGCAGCGGTTAGTCTCACTGTATCACAACTATGGAAGAGTCTATGGGATATGCGATCGATATCTATTTGTCTGGATCCACGATTACATCCTGTACTATGGATTGAATATGGAGTATCTGCGCTCTTTTGTCGCCGGGGTAAAGGAGATGGACACCTTTCGAATGGAAGAGATCGCAGTGGCGCTGGAGACCGATCGCTACGACGGATTTTTGGGACTTGTCGATGATATCTCATCCTACCATTTTGAGAAGAGTCGGCTTTATAAAGAAAAAGCGAATTGGCTGGAGGAGGCCTTCGGCTATGTGGTCAGAGATTTAAAGGGATATTTTCAGGATAAATCTCAATCTCTGACAGAAAAATTTATTGGAAAGCCGTACCCGTCCAACTGGACGCCCTTTTGCAACGCGCCGGTCTTACTGCCATCGGAACCTGACACGGTGAAGATTTACGTCAACCGGTGTGAGAGCTATCGCTGGAAGCGGGGGCGCTGGATGGGGTGGCACTATTATGACGCTGACGAGCGCTTTGTGGGCCAAATTATCAGGGAGACGGAGCGAGTCCTCCGGCAGCTGACGGGATATCCGTATCAACTGAAAGCGACCGAAGAGTTGCCCGCGGAGATCTCGGATCGAATCCAAAATAGTGTGGAATCCTATTGTCAGGAACAGGATCGCATGGATCTGTACAGGCGGCTTAAGGCCGCGGCTAAGGCAAAAAAGAGGGAAGAGAAGCAGCAGAGACAGCCGGTGGAGCAGGAGATGCCGGTGGTTGTGGACCCGGCAAAGTTTCAATCCATACGGGAGGCGGCCGACAAGATTCAGGAGAGGCTTGTGGTGGAGGAAGAAGAGGATGAGACGCCGCCG
>CAUFVC010000178.1:0-5307 GCA_959029275.1 uncultured Eubacteriales bacterium
CTATTTCAATGAGGAGACGGTGGGCAGTGCAATCAGCACGGCCATCAAAAAGAGAGGGATCCCCCGTGAGGAACTGTTCATCACCACAAAGCTCTGGATTCAGGACGCAAGCTACGAAGGGGCTAAGAAAGCCTTTCGGACATCTCTAGATAAGCTGAGGCTTGACTATATCGACCTGTATCTGATCCATCAGCCTATGAGCGACTATTACGGCGCATGGCGGGCCATGGAGGAACTGTACGAGGCTGGGCAGATCCGTGCCATCGGCGTCTGCAATTTCTACCCCGACCGTTTGGCGGACCTGTGTACCAATGCAAAGGTGACGCCGGCGGTCAATCAGGTGGAGCTTCATCCCTTCTTTGCTCAGGCCGGCGCCCTCCAAACCATGAAGGAATTCGGTGTGCAGCCCGAAGCATGGGGGCCGCTGGCGGAGGGTCGTCACGGGATCTTTACCCATCCGGTTTTGACAGAGATCGGAGCGAAGTATGGCAAGACCGCCGCACAGGTTGCCCTTCGCTGGAACACCCAGCGCGGCGTTGTGATCATCCCGAAATCCACCCATAAAGAGCGCATGGAGGAAAATCTAGACATCTGGGATTTCACTCTGAGCGACGGGGACATGGAAGCAATAAATGGGCTGGATCTGGGCCACAGCGAGATCATCGACCACAGCGCCGCTGAAACGGCAAAATGGCTGAACGGCTGGAAGATCCACGACTGATCAAGAGAACATAGACATGGAGGAAACCACAGTGAGAGTTTTAGAAGAAGACAAATTCAGCGAAGTAAATGTTTTTGGAAAAGGGCGGCCGAACGATAGGTTCGCGCAGTATTTCACCGGAAACTCCTTCTTAAATCCGCTGACGGAATATGGAAAAACCCCGGTGTTTCTTGCCAATGTGACCTTTGAGCCGGGCTGCCGCAACAACTGGCATATCCATCATGCCGCAAAGGGCGGCGGGCAGATCCTGATCTGTACGGCCGGCGAAGGCTGGTACCAGGAAGAGGGAAAAGCGCCTGTCAGTCTGACGCCGGGAACTGTGATTACCATTCCGGCAGAGGTAAAGCACTGGCATGGGGCCAAAAAGGACAGTTGGTTCTCCCATATTTCTGTGGAGGTTCCGGGCGAAAAGACTTCCAATGAGTGGTGTGAGCCGGTGACGGAGAGAGAATATCAGGAGCTGGATTGACAGGAGGCAGCGGAATCAAAATGGTACAATGGAAGTTTTTTCTTAGCGAGAGTATGCTTCATCTAGTATAGCCAACAGAGCGCGTGGATCATTGGCGGTGATCAGGGAGGCGCCCTTCTCAATACAAAGCTTTACATCATCTTCGGTATCCGCACAGTACATATGGATGGGAAGGTTCTTTTCAAGGTAGAAATTGCAGATTTCGGAGCGAACAATGTTCATGCCCAGGCCAAGCTCGTCGTAACAATCATAGCCGTCGAATTCCCCCATCATGAAGTCCGGATAGCCCATGGTGCGGCCGCCGTGCTTTTCTTTGATATAGCGCAAAATTCTCCCGTTGAAGGCGTAAAACCAGCACTCGTCAAAAACGCCGTACATTTTCAATGCCTCAACGGTGACGTCCACGGTTTCCTCGGTATACTCTTTAATCTCGACCCCCAGCTTTAGGTTTGGATTCTTTTCCTTTCTCAGCTCTAACAGCTCATACAGAGTAGGAACGCTGACACGGCCATCAAAGCTGTCCCCAAACTTAGCTTTGTAGGAAGGGGTCAGCCCTTTAATTTCAGCCAGGGTCAGTTCCCGCAGATGGGTATTAACACCGCAGGTGCGAAGAGGATTGCCATCATGCATAATGACGGGCACTTTGTCTTTAGACAGCCATATGTCAAACTCAACGGCATCAACGCCCAGCTCAATAGCTTTTTGAAACGAGAGAAGGGTATTTTCTGGGTACAGGGCGCAGCAGCCCCGGTGGCCCTCAGCGATTATTTTTTTCATAGACAAGACTTCCTTTCTAATATAGAGTATTACACAATTCAGGGAGAATCCCCAGGTCCCAAGCAAGATGGGATACTATATATTTATAGCGAATGTCTTTTGTTGCGCAAAATATAGTGGGGATGAGAGGTTTCTCCACTCCCAGGTCTTCTAAAGTTTTGGGCATGTCCGCGCGATCCAGTAATGCCTCTAATGCCTGTGCCTCCGGAAGCTCTTCGTCGATAATCCGGCAAATCTGGTTCCAATTTTCAAGAATCCTCTCGAGCCTGGCGTGATGGGACTGGGGGTCATACTTTTTTTCTTCTTGCTCCAGAGCAATCATACTTTCCGCGCCCCTGCCTAAAAGGTCTCTCAGCTGGCGGCACCAAGCGCTGTAGTCAAATTCTTTAACGTAAGCCAAGGCCTTCTGGCGGTTGGGGGTGATACTTTTTAGCTTGCTATAAAGCCTTACGGCAATCAGCGTGCCGGCGGCGCACTGAATTCCGTGCAGGTTCGCTTTTGTGCCAAATGCCGCCGCGCGCATATCCAGCACATGGGAAATATAGTGTTCTACCCCGGAAGCCGGCCGGGACAGGCCGGCGTAGTTCATGGCCACGCCGCTAATGATCAACCCTTCAAACAGAGATGTAACCGCTTCAGGATCTCGCTGCATGAGGCTGTCAGCCTGTGACACGCATAGGGCAACGGCGTCGCGTATGAGCTGTGCAATCTGTTCACAGTAATATTCTCCTGTGATGATGTGGGAGATTCGCCACTCACAGATGCTTACAAATTTTGCCAGCATATCTCCCAGGCCAGCTTTCAAAAGCTCCATCGGCGCCTGGCATAGAATGTCTGTGTCGCCGACGATGACATCGGCAGCCCGGCTGGGCAGAGAAACCTTCAGGCCGTTCTGCGTCATGGAAGAAGTGGCGGAAGCATAGCCGTCCATAGAAGGCGCGGTTCCCACTATGATGTAGGGCTTTTGTGTAAGCGCCGACAAAATCTTTCCGATGTCATTGATCACACCAGAGCCAATGCCAACGATGATGTCACAATCCGGGCTTACCTGCATAACCGCAGAACCTACACTCCATTCATCGGGCTCAAGAGCTTCCTGGGGGAAGCAGTAGCTCTTAAAGGGGATGCCCTCTTCCTTTAAAGAATTGCACACACGACTGCCCGCGGCGTTGTATGTATGAATATCCGATATGACAAAAGCCTTCTTCACCTGATAGCCTTTCATAATGTGAGGGATTTGTCGAATTGCGCCGCTGCCGGTAACAATCTGAGTGCAAAAGCGATGCTCTTTTTGGCATGAACATCTTTTACCGTTCATGGCATAAAGCTGCTGCATAGACATCAATAGTCACACTCCTTGCGGTGGTATAGTATTATTATACTGAAAAGGAAAATACAATCAATATTGTGGAAACAACTTGACAATATAATCGCAATTTGATTAAATAGGAGAAAATAATGATTAGCAGGTGATTATATGTCTATATACGAAAGGGAAGATGAGTATATCACATGGCTGTCCCAGCGCCCATACACGGTAAAAGAATTGGCAGGCAAGCTGTTTATCAGCGAGCCGACAGTTCGCCGTGATATTGCGGCAATGAGAAAAAAAGAGCTGGTTGACTGCAAAAGAGGCATGGTCAGGCTGAGAACAAATTCCCCTGACAAACGGATTCCCCTGTTCATCCGTGATATGGAGCACAACGAGAAAAAGCAGGTCATCGCGGCAAAAGCGGCCTCACATATCAAGGATGGGGACATCGTCATGCTCGACGCTTCAACGACGGCATATTGCCTCATACCCTATCTTGGCCAATTTAAGCATTTGTTTGTGATTACCAGCGGCGCTAAAGCGGCTGTCGCAGTTGCGTCAATGGGGATTCGCACTCTGTGTACCGGCGGGGAGATGGCCCTGGAATCATTTTCCTTTGTCGGAGCTGACGCAGAGCATATGTTGTGTAATTACAATGCGGACCTTGCTTTTTTCTCTTGCCGTGGGCTTACAGAGGACGGCATGGCCACGGATAATTCTATTCTTGAGAATGCGATCAGAAAAATTATGATTCAGAATTCGGCACAGAGCTTTTTGCTGTGCGACAGCAGTAAATTTGGGAATCGGTATTTAAATACTCTATGCCGGATCGAGGAGATCACCGGAATTATCAGCGATACATGATGGTTAACCTGAAGGTTGCAATATTCTTCCAGGTGTAGTACAATGTCGTTAGACAAGGGGTAATTTTACTCAAGGAGGAATCAAAATGAAGAAAACAGGAAGCCTTATCGTCTGTATCTGCGAGCTGCTAGTCGGGATTCTGCTGCTCATCAATCCGGTTGGTTTTACGAAAACCATCATTATCGCCATCGGCGTCGTTTTAATCTTGACGGGCATCGGGAGTCTCATCACGTATTTCCGCACAGAGCCGGTCTATGCTGCCAGATCGCAGAATCTTGCAAAGGGCCTGATTGCAATTGTGGCGGGGCTCTTCTGCGCGTTCCGATCCCGCTGGTTCATTTCGGCCTTTCCCATACTGACAATGCTGTACGGCGTGGGCATTCTGCTGACGGGCATTGCAAAGGTACAGTGGACCGTGGATATGGCGCGGTTGAAAATGTCAAAATGGTTTTTGGCCGCCATCGGTGCCGCGCTGTCGATTCTGTTTGCCGCGGTCATTTTAATGAATCCATTTCAGTCCACTACATTTCTGTGGACTTTTGTCGCCGTATCCCTCATCGTGGAGGCGGCGCTGGATGCAATCGCACTGCTTCTAAGCCGGGGCAGCGCCCAAACGGGCCTGTAGTAAAGTAAGGAGAAATGCAATGCAATATGAAATCAGAAAGTGGAGGCAGGGCGACGCAAAGGCCCTAGCCTCCGCTTTATCCAATATGAATATTTTGAATAATCTGCGGGATGGACTTCCCTATCCCTACACCGAAACCGATGCGTTGGAATATATCAAGGCAATGCTCTCGGCGGACGAACACGATACCTTTGCCTTTGCCGTCACAGCGGACGATCAGGCCATCGGCAGCATTGGCGCCTTCCGCCAGGGCAATATCCATAACCGCACCGCTGAGCTGGGCTATTATCTGGCGGAAAGCTACTGGGGACAAGGCATCATGACCTATGCCGTAAAAGAGCTTTGCCGCTATGTTTTTGAGAGGACGGATATCCTGCGGATCTTTGCCGAACCCTTCGCCTATAACACCGGGTCCTGCCGGGTGCTGGAGAAAGCAGGATTTCAGTGTGAGGGCGTGCTCAAAAGCAACGCTTTTAAAAACGGCAAGGTGTTGGATATGAAGATGTACGCCCTGATTCGGGATGACAAACATTAGATGA
>CAUFVC010000179.1:0-5307 GCA_959029275.1 uncultured Eubacteriales bacterium
CAGCGCATTTTTCAGCAGTTAGATTAGCTCGTCAACGGACAGCGCCTGCAAGACAAAGACCTTGCACCGGGACAACAGCGCGGAGTTGATTTCAAAGGAAGGGTTTTCTGTTGTCGCCCCAATGAGAATAATGCTGCCTTTCTCCACAAAAGGCAGGAATGCATCCTGCTGCGCCTTATTAAAACGGTGGATCTCGTCCACAAATACAATCGTTTTCTCACCCATGAGCCGGCTGCCTTCCGCCCGCGACATGACCTCCTTGATCTCTCTGATCCCGCTTGTGACCGCGCTGAAATCAATGAAATCGGCTCTCGTCTTCTCCGCAATGATTCTGGCCAGCGTCGTCTTTCCGACGCCGGGCGGCCCCCAGAAAATCATGGAACAGATCTGATCCTGCTCGATGATCTGGCGAAGAATCTTGCCCTGTCCCAGCAGGTGACTCTGCCCCACAAAGTCTTCCAGCGAAGCAGGGCGAAGTCTGCTCGCCAGCGGATTATTCTGCGCCCTATCGTCAAAGATTGATTGCTGCTGCATATGTCCTCCCCCTACCCTAGGATATGCACGACTTTATTTTTGTAGCGGTTTTCTCGGACTTCCAGCTGGGGGATGCTCTGCACAAACTTGAGGAATGTGGAATATCCATAATCTTTTACTTTAAAATGGTCGTACCGGTCATGGACTTTATGGCCAAGCGTTTCCACCTTGATCCCCGCCTTCCCGTTGGCTTTTACAAGATGGATCACATAGTCGGCTAGCTGCTCCTTGGGAATTTTATTGTCCTTGATCCGGACTGTAATGGCATTGTTCGCCTTGCGCAACTCAAAATTATCGATCTCCTCCAAAAACTTGGACAGAGAGCTATACCCATAGTTGCGGACATCGAAATCCGAATACTTCTTCACCAACCGGCTGCCGATCTCCCCCAGTCCTGTATCTTTGTCCTTGTCTCTGTTTTCATTGATGATCGCCGTAATATCATTCTCAATCACGCGCTGGTCAATGATCCCCCGAAGGGTCTGCGGATCCTCCCCGGACTGCTTCCCTCCTGCCTGGGGAGCTGCCTGGCTGTTCGAAATGGCATAGGAGGTTTCCTCCCCTGCCTCGTCGTCATCCTGATCTACCAGAATTTCCAGATTAGTAAAGACAGTGCAGGCCGCGCGAAAGGATCGAGGCGTCTTCTCCTCGCCCATGCCGATGACCTCCATTCCCGACTCCCGCAGACGGCTGGCCAATCGGGTAAAATCGCTATCGCTGGATACGATACAGAAGCCTTCCACGTTTCCCGTGTAAAGGATATCCATGGCGTCGATGATCAGCGCGGAATCCGTGGCATTCTTCCCGACAGTATTGCTAAACTGCTGGATCGGAGTAATGGAATTTTCCAGAAGCTCATTCTTCCACTTCGACGTCTGCGTGCTCGTCCAATCTCCATAGATCCGCTTATAGGTAATCACACCATATTTCGTCATTTCATCCAGAATACATGTGATATATTTGGACGAGATATTATCAGAATCAATCAAAACCGCAAATCGCTTATCTTCCACTGCCAAATGAATTCCTCCTCTGCTTTTCCCGCACATGTGGCCTAATCTGTGCGGAATATGTTGCGTTACTTGACTGCCGCTATGGGTGACGCTTCTTTTGGCTGATCAAACGGTAACTTTCCGCGATCATCACCTGCACATCCTGGTCGTCCATAGATCCGTCCAAGATGATGGAGTTCCAGTGCTGTTTGTTCATATGATACGCCGGCATCACCGCAGAAAATGCCTTCCGCCAAACCTCCATCCACTCCGGACTGCATTTTACGTTAATCCAGATTCGCCCATCACGCTTGTACACAAAGGCAAAGCCCTTGTTGTTTTTCCTATACCGCATCACGGTCCAGTTGGCATCGTGAAACGGATAATCCTCGTATGAATCGGGCATCGTCAGACAAAAGGCGATCACCTCGTCGCGGGTGTTCATGTGAATCCTCCATCCTTCCTAGATCTCCCGCCGCTGAAGGCGATAGCCACCGCCCGTCAGCTCCAGCATGGCGAAGGTCAGCGGCAACGCAAATCTCCGGCGCCCACAGCTTCCGGGATTCAGCCATAGGGTATTCCCCCGCATTTCACTTGCATATTGATGGGAATGGCCGTATATGGCGAAGTCGGCCTCTTCCACCTTCGCCGACTGCTCCTTTTGGTTATGAATCATATAAAAGCGATATCCTTCCAGTTGGACCGTCAGCTCTCTGCCAAGCTCCTCCGCCCACGGTCCGGTATCATTATTGCCGCGCACAGCGTATACAGCCGCAATCTTCCGCAGTTCGGCCAGTATCGCCTCGTCGCCGATATCGCCGCCGTGAAAGATACAGTCGCACCCTTCCACTGCCTGCCTAACTTCGGGGCGCAATACGCCATGCGTATCCGATATAACCGCGATCCTCACGCTCACGCCCCTTTCTCCCGGATGAAATCAAGTCCCCTATGCATGGGACAGCAGGGGGAACATAAGCTTATGCTCCGCAAACAAATTCTCTTTTCCCGCATACACAAACAGGGCATTGTCGTCCTCCTCAAGAGGGGCCATAGCGCAGCCGGCCGTATCCTTCGGCGTAAAGCCCCACAAAATCTTGGTGATCTCCGGCGCTGCCACACTCCCTAGAAGCTCTGTCATGGGCGCCTCCCCGCCGCCGAATATATCATAGCACAGCAAGGCGTCATTCTCTCTCTCTGCCACTAGGACAGCGTCATACTCCGGAATCCAATATACGTTCTCCTTCAGGAAGCCGCCACAATAAAACATTAGCAGCCCAACATTGTGCATCATGGCAAACTGGGAATAGGCGTTGGACATCTGAAAATGCCTCAACAATATACGCCGGTCCGCCTCCGCCTCCATGTCCAGCTTTCTCGCCATTCCCTGGCTGCTGGGAGCGGGGGAGCTGCACTGAAACTCCCACTCTCTCCGAAATCCAAACTTGGGGTAAAAATCAAGCACCGTATCGTTGGCAAAGAGATAGATGGCGTCGCTTTTCCCCGCCCAATCTCCAATAATCTCCTGCAACAGAGTCCGCGAGAGCCCCTTATGGCGGTAGGTCTCGTCTGTCATCACGGTCCCGATCTGGATGTAGCGCTTGGGCTGCCCTTGCCACATCAGATCCATGATATTGACAGAAGCGTTGGCCACAACCCTTTCCCCGTCCACGAACACATAGGGGATATACGAGTCTGTCCAGTATCCTCTGCGCCACCATTCGGCAAAGGAAAGGCCGAAGGTCTTCATAGCCAATCCGTTAAAACTGTCCCGCAATTGCGGATCCTCTTTGATCTGTTTGATCAGCTTCATGCAAAGTCTTCCTTTTGGTTTGTTTGATCATACTATCTATTATACCTGAAATACGGTCACAATGCAAGATGTGTCCCATATGAAAAAGTTCGCAGCAGAATGCGAACTTTTCACCTTTACTCTTTTATGATCGGATCGCCCCATCGGTCGAGATAACAACGACCTGCCACGGGATAAATTTGCCGCTGGCCTGCAATGCTGCTTTGGCGGCGTGTTCCAACCCGCCGCAGCAGGGGACTTCCATCCGCACGATTGTGACGCTCTGAATGTCGTTTTCCCGGATGATGGCCGTCAGTTTTTCCGTATACTCCACGCTGTCGAGCTTCGGGCATCCAATTAGCGTAACGCGGTTATTGATGAATCGATTGTGGAAATCGCCGTATGCATATGCGGTGCAGTCAGCGGCAATCAAAAGGTTGGCCCCCTCAAAGTAAGGGGCGGTCACGGGAACAAGTTGGATCTGGACCGGCCACTGGGAAAGCCGGCTGCCAGTTGGAGCGCTGTCCGAGCAGGCGCAGGCTTCTTTTTCCCGGCGAATCTGTTTTATATTGGTTCCCGGACAACCGCAGGGCATAGAATCTTTTTTCTTATGCTGCGCCGCTCTCACAGCGCCTTCATCGTAGGCGGCAGCCTCCCGTTCCACAAAGGAGATTGCGTCTGTGGGACATGCAGGCAGACAATCGCCTAAGCCATCGCAATAATCTTCCCGAAGAAGCCGGGCTTTTCCCCCTATCATGCCGATGGCCCCCTCGTGGCATGCCTCTGCACACGCTCCACAGCCGTTGCATTTTTCTTCATCAATCTGTATAATTTTTCGAATCATAAGATTATAGCCTCCCTTATTGACTTTATACGGTGATTATAGTACAATTGCAAAAGCAAATCTGTTGTATTTACAACAAACAGGAGGCGTTATGAAAAAATATCTGCCCATCTTAAAACGGTCTGCGATGTTTAAGGGTTTACAGGATCACGAAATTGAGACGATACTGGACTGTCTGTCGGCAACCAAGCGCCGCTTTCTGAAAGGCGAGCCCATTTTCCGCATCGGGGATCACATCTCCGCTGTAGGGTTGCTTTTAGAGGGATCTGTCCATATTCAGAGAGAGGACTACTGGGGAAATCTCAGCATATTGGATGAGATTTCCCCGGGTGAGATTTTCGGGGAGGCCTATGCTGCGCCGGAAAGCGATGCCATGGTCAATAACGCCATTGCCGTTGACGACAGCGCAGCGCTATTTCTTGACTATCGCCATGTTCTAACGGTGTGTACGTCTACATGCCGTTACCACACGCTTCTGATTCAAAATCTGTTTGCTGTTTTGGCATCCAAAAATAGAAAACTCGCTCAAAAGTTAGGCCATATGTCCCAGCGCACAACGCGCGAAAAGCTGCGATCCTACTTATCTGAGCAATCCATCCGATCCGGGGGGCCCTCCTTCGACATTCCCTTCAACCGCCAACAGCTTGCAGATTTTCTATCCGTCGACCGCAGTGCCATGTCCAATGAACTGTGTAAAATGCGGGATGAAGGGATCTTGACCTTTCATCGGAATCATTTTACATTACTCTAAAGGGAAGGGGCGCGGCAAAATCAGCCCCCCCTTGACTGGAATATGCGGAGCAGCGTTTACGGGTGTGCCAGCTTTTCCGCCAGCCGGAGCAAGTCCTTGGCTTCCTGGGGATCGGAAATATCATTGACAACGAGGTGAAGCCCATTGTGGGACAAGTTTTCCATTAAAAACGGAACTTCATCCTTTTCCGGCAACAGGACGAGCCCTTTTCCAGCGGCTTGAATTTTCTGGAGCTCGTTGATAAAAGCGGATGTCCTGGGCTGTCCGGCCACAGGCGTCCACTGTATATTGTCCAGTTTTTTGACGGATAAGAGCATGTCCAAATGCCGGATCTGCTCCTGTCCGTCTAAATGGTAGGTGACATTGTCCAGAAATTGGACGCATTCTTCAATTTCTG
>CAUFVC010000180.1:0-5259 GCA_959029275.1 uncultured Eubacteriales bacterium
TCATACTCATCGATCGTCTGTTGGAGCCCGTTTAAAGCCGAATCCTCCGGCGCCGCGGCGAGAAGTTCCCCCAAAAGCGCCCTCGCCTCGTCTATTTTGTACAGACAGAGGTACTCGTTCACCTTCTCCGGCGCATTCTCGATCAGCTTCCGGATCATCTTCTCCTTTTCCTGCTCCGCCTTTTCACTGTAGATGGGATCCTCCGAGTCTACCTGTTTAAAGCAGTCCAATGCCGCAGCGTAGTCCTCCTTCGCAGCGCACGCGATTCCCTCCTGGTAGGCCTCCCGCCCTGCTTGAATGCTGTCGGCGTAGGACAAATATTTGTCCGCTTGGCCCGACGCCTCCGCAAACAGCCGGTAGCTCCTCATGCAGCGGATCAGCTGGTCATAGGACAGCTCCTCATTGGAGTACAAATCCATGAGGCGCTTCATCTCCTGATACAAAGGCTTTCTATATTTTTCTCCCTTTCGGTTCAGCTTATCTTCCTCCCGGTTCAGTCCCGTCTGCTCCGCCGTCAGTGCTTTTTCCGTAAAGGCGCTGATCACGTCTCCCGCCGGACTTGGATTGAACAGCTCTGACAGGGAGGTGTCAGAAATCTTGAGGTATCCGTACAGGATACCGCCCCCCGCCAAGATCAGCAATTCAATGACCAACAGTACAACCAGTGGCCTTGTACGCTTCCCATGCTTTGCCATCCATTTCCCCTCACTTTCAACAATGGTTACCCATATTATACTGCAAAATTTGTCGAAAGGTGTTAAATGGGAATTACGCAGGTGTTAAATCTTCATTGAATTTTTATAGCGCTATGCCGACAATTGGGATGGTGATCACGGATAAAAGCGTCGATAAGAATACAATCTGGGCGGACAGGTACGCATCCCGCCCAAATTTTTCGGCCATCATGGCCAGATTGGCGGCTACGGGCATGGCGGTGATCAGGACCGGTATGCTCAGCCGGATTCCCCTCGCGCCGCATAGGTATAAGATCCCCATAAAGAGAAAGGGAAGTCCCAGCAGCCGAATCCCGCTCAGAATATACACTTTGGGCGCGCGAAAGAGCTGCCTCAAGTCCGCCTGCGCCAACAACAGCCCGGCTAAGATCATGGCCAGCGGCGTCGTCAAGTCTCCCGTCATCTTCACAACTCGCCCCAGGCTCTCCGGCAGTTGAATCGAACAGACAAAGAGCAAAAAGCCGATCAGGGTTCCCACTGTCGCCGGATTTAGGGTACTGCGGATCCGCTTCCAGACCGATACGGACTTCGCTTGTCCCTCTCGCTCCCATATATAGACGCCCCAGGAGTTGACGATTAAGTAGAGAGGGAGCACATAGAGAGCCACATAAAAAGCGCCCTCCTCCCCAAGAAGCGCGGATACCACAGGAATGCCCATATAGCCAAAGTTAGGAAACGCCATGCTGTACAGGAACACGAGCTTTTCCTCCCGAAACGCCGGCACCCACCTTACGATGAGCCGGCCGATCCAGTAGGAGACCACGATGATCCCCACGCAGGTTGCGATCAACACCGCGCCCGTCCCGAGGATTTCCTTTGAAAAGGGGCGTTGCAGTGCATCGATCACCATGGCGGGCACGCAGATACAAAACAAAAACTGGGATATGTCCTTGGAGAAGCCTGTGCTCACAATTTTGAGACGGCCCGCCAAAAATCCCAGCAAAACCATGGCAAATAAAATAACAGTTTCATTCAGTGTAACAAAAAAATCCACGGTACCGCACGATCCTCTCTTTTTAGAGCGTCACCCGGTATAGCTCTCCATGAGCAGGATCAGCTCCTCTTCTGTGTTGACGGTGATGCCCATCTGTAGCTTCTTCTGATCAATCTCCGGAAGCAATTCCACCGGAGTTTTGAGTTCGGATTTCAGCGTCCCGTCTTCCAGAAAGATTCCGATATGGCCTTCGTATTCCCGAACGGTATACCTCTGGGAGGATTCCCCCTGTCCCATTTCGGATTCTCCGGCCGGATTTCCGTTGGCTGACAGGTCAACGCTTAGATCCAACGCGGGTTCCCGCACTGGCTGAAGATCCGACTCCTCCGCCAGAGGCGATTCCCGCCGGCTGTCCTTCGTCGATAGATAGTACCAGCCGTAAAATGCTGTACCCATTATAATCAAAACCGCAACGGTTGTAAAGACTATACACAAAACTTGTCTCCTTGTGCTCATACTGACTCCTCCTATTCTTAGTAGCAGTATGGACAAAAAGAGACAATTCTATACAGAAGCTTACCGATAAATTTTCAATTTTCTCAGAAGCCCGCCCATGGGGAGCGTCGCCATATCCCGCTTTGTCAGCCCTCCGATGTTGACCATCACAGTAAAGTAGGTCAAGGCGCCGATTCCTACGGAGATGAAGCAGGAAATGGTGTTGGACCCTGTCAGGGTAAAGGGCAGAACATAGAATATGAAACAGATAATCCCCATGATCAGAGAACTGAGCAGCGGTTTCAGCACCGACTTTTTAAAGGAGATCTTCACATGGCAAAACTTGAGCACGCTGCGCAAATTCAAAAACGCTAACACTGCGCTGAACAGCACGATATTCACAACGAGGGAATAGATCTTGAGATCCAACACCATGATGGAGATCACATTGGTCAGACAGGTGACTGCCACCCCGATGATGGCATTTCGAAGGGGTATTTTCAGCTTGCCGATCCCCTGCAAAATCCCGGTTGAGACATGGATGATGCAATAAAAGACAACGGCGATGGAGCCCGCCCAGAATAATTCTCCGCCCTGGTGCGCATTGGGAAAGATGAGCCGCAGCAGAGGCTTCCCCATGACCGTGAGTCCCACCGCGGCCGGCAGTGAGATCAAGAGCACCGTCTTGATCAACATGTTGACCTTGTTTTGGATCTCGGCCCGATCCCGCACGGCGATGGAGTGGGCGATGCTCGGCACGGAGGCGGCCGCCAGCGCGTTGCCGATGGAGATGGGCAGATTGATGAGAACGATGAACTTTCCCTGGTAGATGCCCCTCATATTCGAAATCGCGTCCTGCTCATACCCCTTCCAGCTCATGAGCTTGATAAACATGCTGGAGTCGATCATACTCTTGATGCTAAAGATAGCCGACGCAAGCACGACGGGCACAATGATGGAGACCATTTGGCGCAGGATATCGGAATTGCGCTCCGTAATCTCCCGGCGGGGCGCACTGAAGATCTTGCTTCTCTTTCGGTACGCGAAGAAACAGATGACCATAAATCCAAGAGCCGCCAGACCGCCAGCCGCCGTACCGCTTATACCTCCGGCGACAGCCCAATTGATCCCCATGGGTTCCATCAACGCGAAGGCCAGCGTAACCGCTACCAAAGCGTCAACAATCTGTTCAATCGTCTGGGATATGGCGGTGGGCTTCATATTGTTCATCCCCTGAAACAGCCCCCGGAAAACGCTCATCACAGAGACGATCAGCACCGCGGGCGCCTGGGCGCGCATGGCCAGCGCCGCCTGCGGAAGATTAAAAATCTTAGTGGCGATGTACGTATTGCCAAACCAGAGAATCAGCGCACAGACAAGCCCCACGCTGCTGACAAAGACAAGCGCCACCTTAAATACCTGCCTCGCGTTGGCATACTCTTTCAAAGCGATGCGCTCACCCAGCATCTTGGACAGCGTGGTGGGAACGCCAAAAGCGGATACGATATAAAAAAAGTTATAGATCTGATATGCCATAGCATACATATCGTTGCCGGCGTCTCCCCACAGATTCGTTAAGGGGATTCGATAGAAGAATCCGATAAACCGGACGATAAATGAAGCGGCAACCAGAATCCCGCCCTGCTTCGCCAAATCCTTCGCACTACTGCTCATACCATTCCTACTTTCTCTCTCACGTCCCCTCAGTCGAGGGACATAGCTTCTTTCGTAAATCCATAGGGCATTAACTCTTCGAGCGTCAACTCCAGAATGTTGCCTCTATCCTCCAAAAGTATACTGCCCTCAGGCGGCATAAACTCCAGCATCACCTGTCTACAGATTCCACAGGGCCAGGGGTAGCCGTCGCCGGAACTCACCACCGCCAGCTTGATGAACTGGCGCTCTCCCTGTGCAATGCCGGAAAAAATCGCGTTGCGCTCCGCGCAGATTGTAGCCCCATAGGAAGCGTTCTCCACATTGCAGCCCGAATAGACTCGACCGGACTGGGCCAAAGCGGCGGCTCCCACTCGAAATCCCGAATATGGGCTGTACGAGCGCTCCATGGCGGCGCGGGCGGCCGCTATTAATTCTTCGTTCTCCACGCTTATCACTCCAAGGTTATCTTCTGACTAAGCGATACGACATTGATCCAGGTTTTCCCCGGGTTGAGCAACAATTCCTCGCCATCCTCATCATACCAGTGAGTTGGCGACTGTTGATCCGCCTTTTTCCACGTGACCGGTTGGCAAATGCCATTGGTCAGATAGTATCCCTGTCCCTCACCGATGGATACCATATCCTTGTGCCCGGCCTCATCGCCCCTCTCATGGACGTCGGCTATCTGAATCAGGACATTTTTGAACTTTAGCTGCTCTCCCGTCTCCAAGTCCGTCTGCGGCTCGTCAAACTGAACTCTGCCGTAGGATTTTGTCTCCGCCTCATAGAAAAATTCCGCCGTCTGATTGTAATCCTTGTACACAAGATACGGGATGGCCACATGCTGCACCGGATCTCCGCCGGAAGGCGTCTCCTCCTCTTTGCGGAAGGAAAACACCGGCTCGATCTCCGATTCAAGATCCGCGGTGATCTTCGCCTTTTCCATGGCGTTCAGCAGCCGCTCCCCGCTGGTGTACACATTGTGCGGCGCTTTCCGGTCCTTGCTGCGCCAAGTCATCACCTCTTCTAGGGACGAGATGCCATTGATGTGGGGGCAGCCCACCTGATCGTACACCTTCGAGATGCTGGTGTCCTCCCCGAAATGAATCAGCACCGCGCTCTGATCCAAGGCGAAATCAATGAAATAGCGCCTGGCGCTGCGGACGGGACCGATCTTTTCCACCTGCTCATAATCCTGGAAGACCGCGACAAAACGGGTCATATTCCCCTCCACGGGCGCCTCGTATATGATATCTGCGTACACTAAGCCGCTCTGGGGCGAGGCTTTGCGGTGATTGTTGATGGAGATGGCCACAGCCTTCCGGCCAGCTATCTCCTCCGGAACCGGTAGGCCCGTATACTGGCTGTACACATAGCCCTCCGGTATGGCCGGCTCCACCTCGCTGCTCTCGTCCTCGAATGAATCCGGTTCCGGCTCTG
>CAUFVC010000181.1:0-5243 GCA_959029275.1 uncultured Eubacteriales bacterium
TCTCATCCGGCTCCTCGTCAGCTCCGGCGGCAAAATAATCAGCGCTCAGCGTCTTGTCCTGCTTGGCCTTATCGATGAGCTTCCTGCGATATCGGACGATCTGACGCTCCAGCTTGTCCATCACCTCGTCCAATCCCTTGTAAGCGTCGTCCGTGGAAACCTCAGCCCGAATCGCCGCCCCTTTCACTGGAATGGTCACTTCCACGATATAGTTGCGTCCCTCCGTGCGGAATGTTACCATCACGGTTGTATCCGGAGTAAAAAATTTCTCCAATCGTTCCAGTTTCTTCTCCGCGACGTTTTTCATTCCTTGGGTCACATCCATGTTCCGTCCCATATACTTGTATTTCATTTGAACCACTCCTTTATCTTATAATGCTAAACCCGCCCCAAACAGAAAGCGTTTTGTATAATCTATTTATAGTATTCTCCATTTTCCGGTAAATTCCTTTTTTTAGGAAAACTTTTTGCAGCACAGTTATCCACAAAATCCATGTGGATAACTGTGCTGCAACTTGTGCATAACACATCCTGCATTTTTTTGACTCTCCTATCCACATCAAGTTTTTTGTGGATAATGTGGATAAGTCTGTGAGTAACCTAAAATAACTACTTTTGATGTTACAGGATTGTTCATAACTCGACTTATTTTGTTAATATTCAAATATTCTAAAAATTTAAATTTCTCTGTCGACTGACAGGCTCCGCCATTTGCGGCAATCTGTCAACCAAATGATTAATTTTTATAAATTTTTCGACAACTTCGCGCAAAACAACTCAGCTGTAGCTCTCCATCTGGGAAAGCCGGCTGTTCTGAAATGTCCCGTCATCGGAAACGTCCTCGCCAAACCATTGGGGCGGCTTGAAGCCGGCCATGGCCTCCCTGGACGCGAACTCTACCTCAACCAGCCAGAGCCCCTGCAATCGTCCCAAAAACTCGTCCAATTCCGCAACCAAGCCCCCTTCTAGGGGGATTCGATATCGCTTCTTTTCGATGACATAGCCATCTACTTTCTGGCACAGCCTGTCATACTGCTCCTTTGTCAGCGTGAGCTCAAATTCTTCGCGCTCCACCAGCCCTTTCCCCTTGACTGTGAGCACATACAGCTCCTGTTGACCATCGCGGATGCTGCGAATCCGAATGACCGGCTCTGTACTGATATATCCCTGTGTCATATTCCAGACTGAATACATTTCCAAGTGCTCGGGCCTCATCCGCACCCTATATTTCCGTTCGATCTCCATCCCTGCCATCCTTTCTAATCTTCTTGTATATGGATTATAAAAGGCTATCGTAAAATTCATTGCGACAGCCCTTTTATATCTTTATTCACTTTGCTTGCGCCTAGCGGGCAGCTCATGAGCAATCTTCTCCACCGCTTTGACTAGCTCTGCCATATCTTGAGCGTGAAGCGATCCCCGGCTCTCCAGCACCTCCAAATATCCGCGAATCTTGTCCCTGCCACCGGAAAAGACATGGATATACTTATTCTTGGGCACCGAAATCCCTCCAATATCCGCCTCCGGTCCAAAAAGAATTAGGGAGTGAAATGGGATCTTGGACAGCGCAACCCACGGACAGATCTTATTGAGATTCTCCTGCATAATGTGAATTCGCATCTCGTTCTTTGCCACAAGATTTGGGATCGTCCTTGTCTTTCCCGACTCCTTGACAATCTGCCATTCCTTTGAATGCCGCTCTCCGCGGATCGTTCCGGACGCATGGCAACAGTCTAGCACATAAACCGCCTTTTCTGTCATGACAACCAAATCGGGCCGCACTTTGCTTTTACCATCGCTGAAAATAACGCCCGGATACATATATCCTTTGTATTCCCGAAAGGTTAACCTGGATATGGTGTCCTGCCAGGAGCAGGGGCGATATGTACGTTCTAAGGCGGAATACACATCATATTGAAGCCTGCGGTTGGAATCCATAGAATGAAGATCTGTCAGGTACTGCTTATAGAAGGGCGTTTTGCGGAACCACGCATTCTTCTTCTGCATTTGATACGCTTTCCCATATCCCATCCCGAAGGCCAATCCCGCCGCCACAAGGCATACGACAACGCTACACCAGAAAAACGTTTGGGAATGCGCAGGAGCTGAGAAAAAAGTGGAATTGACGAGGACAACAATCAGGGCGGTCAGACAGCATAAAATTATCGCTCCGGCCAGCGCAAACAGACCAAAGAGAAGCCCATTCTTACAATATGACAGATCATGGCGCGGTGTATAAACCCTGCCTGTCCCCTTTCGGTTGGCTGGCCGCCTGGACGCTGTTGGAACTTTGGCCGGTGTCCGATCCTCGGCATCGGGGGTGCCGCCGTCCGTCTCCGATGGTTCAACCGGCGGAGGGGACGGCGGCTGCGAATTTTCCTCTCCCGTCGCGCCCTCGTCCTCCTCGCCATAGCCAAGTACCGCCGCCGCCTCAATCCACAGATTCCCTTTCTCCGTGTCCTGCGCTACGCCGATTCCCTGAAGCAGACATGTTCCAAGCCAATAGGCCGCCTCTCCATCTTCCTGCTCCGCTGCTTTATAATACCAGCCCACTGCCTTCTCCGGCGATTTCTCCGGCCATGGCGTGTATTGTCCATTCATACATAATAGGCCCGCGACTTTCTGCGCCTTCACAGATCCATTCTCCGCCGCCTTCTCTAACCAATGCCATCCCTGTTCATGGTCTGGCTCCAGATCCTGTGTTCCCTGATAATAATAGACGGCAAGCTGACACTGGGACTCACTTTCCCCTCCTTCTGCCGAAGCCAATATCTCGTTTAATCTTTCCTCCGTATCTTCCTCTTCTAGCGCTGGCTCCCAGTCTAGCTCTTCTCTGCCTTGATCCACGCGACCACCCGCCTTTCTCCTCTATTGTACTGAGTTTTAGCGAAAGAATCAAGGGGCAAAAACTTGCAAATCGATTAAGATTTGTCAGCGGCTATTTCTTCTCCGCCATTGATGTCGAGATTTCGCAGCAGAACTTTTTTCCCTCGCCAGGCAAAAGCCCTGTCTCCATAGACCTCCTGAAATCGCCGCTCCGATAGCCCCTCCAATTCCACCTTTGACACTGTGACGATGCGATTCTCCCTAAATTCTGGCAGCGCTGTAGAGGGCAGTTGCTGATTCATGGGGCACACCCTTTGGCATACGTCGCAGCCGAATATAAGGGAATCTTTCTCCAGAATCGTCCATTCCCAGTCCTGGAGTTCCCCCTTTTTCTGGGTGATGGCGCTTCGGCAGCGCCGGGAATCAAAGGTTCCATCTCTCTTCAACGCCCCTCCGGGGCATGAACGGATGCAACGCTCGCACTCCCTGCAGGCCGCCGCCATCTGGGGCTTCACCTCTTCTGTCAAAAAGGGAAGGTTCACCAACATCGATCCAATAAAAAAGTAACTTCCCATTCCCTTTCGGTACAGTAGATTGTTTCGGCCCGCCTCCGCCAAACCGCCTCGCATTGCAAAATAACGGTCGATAACAGGTCCCGTGTCGGCACAGACTCTCGCATGGATCTCCACCTCTGGAATCTCCTGACTCAAGAAGTGCAAAAGGCGTTCAAAATATTCCCTGATCACTCGATGATAGTCTCTCCCCCTACAGTAGAGCGATAGATTCCCTGCTTCCTCCCCCGCATAGTACGGAAATAAGGCGGTAATCACGCACTGTACATCCTCTAAAAGTTGGCTGGGGGTCGCATATTGTTTCGCCCGCTCCGGTTCCCATTGCCGGTCCAGCAGGAGCTGTTCCAGCTTTCCGTACGGCCCTGGTGAGAGAAAAGCAACCGCCTCGATCCCTATGCTATTCATGAATTCTCGTACCTTTTCGGTGCGCGCCCTCCAAACTGTCTGCCCTCCCTGCATGTCAATCCCTCACCTTCGCACTCTACCTACGTAGTTAGTTCACCGGGAGACGACCTTTCCGCATTCGTGCGCCATCATTCGCCTTGTGTGTCCCGAATTTGGATTGCCCGCATGGGATAATTGGTGATAACCGCCTCGACGCCCAACGCAATCATTTTCTGAAGGTCTTCCTCCCTGTTGACTGTCCACGGGTGTACGTTTATCCTTGCTTTTTGTCCAGCTTTCATGTAGTCTTCCCCTGTAATGGATGCATAATAGGGATGGATCGCACTGGCTCCCACCGTTTTGGCGTACTCCCATGGCTTGAAAATCTGCTGGCCGTACAGAATGCCCGTTCGCGCCTTAGGATTCAGATGCTTAACGACATCCAGCGTGTAGTGATTGAAGGAGGAATACCAGATTCGATTCTCTATCCCATACCTCGCCGCTAGCTCAAGACATTTGCTTTCAATATTCTCGTAGGCGACTGCATCGGACTTGATCTCCACATTGATTTCCATGGTATTGTGCTGGGCCCAGGCGTAGACCTCGTCAAGTGTGGGAATCTCCATGGGCTGCTCTTTCGTACCGGCGTTCAGCGCTTTCAACTCCTTTAGAGTCATCCCGCGGATCTGCCCAGTTCCGTTCGTTGTCCTGTCTACCTGTTCATCGTGCATCACAATCAGATGTCCGTCCTTGCTAATATGTACGTCCAGCTCTAGGCCATCCGCACCTTGTTTCATTGCAAGCTCAAATGCCTCCAGCGTGTTCTCTGGGGCTTCTCCGCTTGCTCCCCGGTGTGCCCAGACCTTTGTTTTGTTTTCCATTGTCATATCCTCCTGGCTTCTATGTTTTTTTCTCGTCCTGTACGACTTTTACGTTGATATTATATCATATTCGAATGGTTTTGGGCAGCTTTTTTTTATTATCGTGGACAGCACGCCGTAATGGTAGGCGGCATTATGGTCCTTCCTCTGTTGACTGGACCCTCTCCTTTTGGATTTTGCACGCCGGGCCTTACTCTCTCTACCTCCCATCTCTGCACGCCGCTCTTTTCCTTAACTTCACTTCCGGCGTTCATTTTCCTCTGCCACTCTCTTTTTTGCACGCCGGGCCCTTCCTTTTTTCCACAAATCAGCGTTCAATCCACCTCTCTACCTCCCTTCTCTGCACGCCGCTCTTTTCCTTAACTCCATTTCCGGCGTTCATTTTTCTCTGCCTTGTCCCCTGCCACTCTCTTTTTTGCACGCCGGGCACTTCTTTTTTTCCACAAATCAGCGGTCAATCCACCTCTCTACCTGCCATTCCTGCACGCCGCTCTTTTCCCTTAACTTCACTTCCGGCGTTCATTTTCCTCTGCCTTGTCCTCTGCCTCTCTCTTTTTTGCACGCCGGGCCCTGCCTTTTT
>CAUFVC010000182.1:0-5242 GCA_959029275.1 uncultured Eubacteriales bacterium
GCATAAAGCAGCCACGCTTTTCCGGAGGGTTCCTCACCGTCGGATTCCTGTTTTTGGATCATCAGATACGTGCCGATTGCGATGGCCGCCATGCTCAAGACTTTGGATACGCGGAGGGGCTCATGGAGAAATACAATGGCCATGAGCATAGTCAGTAAGATGCTGGACTTGTCAATAGGGACAACCTTGTTGATATCTCCTAACTGGAGAGCCCTGAAATAGCAGATCCAGGAGGCGCCGGTGCTCAAACCTGACAGGATTAGGAAGGCCAGACTTTTGGGCTGAATCTCAGAGAGGGTGTTCTGTGAGCCGGCGATGAACACCATAGCCCAGGCGAAGAGGACCACGACGATGGTTCGAAGCGCAGTGGCAAGGTGAGAATCTGTATTTTGGATTCCGATTTTGGCTAAGATGGCGGTAATTCCCGCAAACAGTGCAGAGAGAAACGCATAGACAATCCACATGAAGATCGCGTCCTTTTTATCAGTATGGGTATCGTCCCTATCATATCGCGTTCCAAAGGGTGGTGTCAAGGGGAGAAAGCTTGACTTTATCCGATAATCTTGTCATAATGGAGACACTTGAGAGGGATATCCCCAAAATGTGAGGAGAAGCGGCATGAAGGATTCTATTTTTCAGACGGTCTATGAACTCGTAAAACAGATTCCCCCGGGAAAAGTATCAACCTATGGGCAGATTGCTTTTTTGCTGGGCAATCCAAGGCTATCGAGGGTAGTGGGGTATGCGCTTCACGGAAACCGCGATCCGGAGGTCCCCTGCCACAGAGTCGTCAATCGAAAAGGGGAGCTGTCCCGCGCCTTTCTTGTGGACGGCGTTCAGGAACAGCGCCTTTTGCTGGAAATGGAGGGCGTACCTTTCACGGAAGAAGGAACGGTGGCAGTATCCCGCTGCCTATGGGAGGGGCCAGCGTCATGACCCAAAATTGTATTACCAAATTTAGGTAAAATACTTGACAGATTATGGAAAATCCGCTATATTAGAAACGAATATGTGCAAAAAAAGTTGAAATTGCTTGGCAGGAAGGATTGATATCTCAGGAATGAAGCGATATTTAGACCGTCCCCATATGTGCCCTGTGGTGGAGCTTGATTTGGACGACCCCCATTTAGAATCCGTATTGTCCCTACAGTATGGACGCTATCTGCGCAGGGAGCCAGGAGACGTTCCGGCTGGATTACATATTATAGAAGAGCGCATAGACGAGAGTCAATATACCATCAAGGCATGCGGTGAGACGAAGATCACCGAATATCCGCTCTCCGAGATCGATGATATTCTATACGACCACAACCAGGTTGAGGATCAATTTTTTGGACTCCACGCCGGCGCGGTGGCGAGAGGGGAGAGAGCCTATATTTTTGCGGCGCCGACGACGGCAGGCAAGACAACCCTCACCACATACCTTGTACAGCAGGGGTTTTCCTATGTCACCGATGACTGTGTCCTAATCCATATGGACACCTTCCAGATCACCCCATATCCGAAGCCAGTTCACCTGCGGGACGGAGGATTTGCGGTTCTATCTCAGATGGGGATGTTGCCTCTTGAGATGGAGCATTGCCGTCACGAAGGGGTGGAGCGGTATATTTTTACACCGGAGAACCAGGCGGCGGGGCAGCTCGAGATCGGAGCTCTATTTTTTATTGAGCGGACGGAAAAGGAAAATCAGGTTACCCCCCTACCCCCCTTGGAGGCAATGCAGATGCTTATGAAAGGCCCCATTGCGCACCGAAAGGTGGACAGCCGGTATCTCAGATTCCTAGCGGAGCTCAGCAAGCGGAGATGCAAGCGGCTTCAGTATAGCAGCATGGAGTATGTCAAAGGGTGGATTGAAGAGGATATGGCCCATGGATGAGGAAATTCTTCGAAAAATTTTGATTGCCAGGGCAAAGGCTCAAAATAAGAAGCCTTTTACCGTATCGGTGACTGGCAGCAGTATGGAACCGATCTTGTACGAGGGCGATCACGTCACGGTCCTCCCCCAAGTGGCGTATGAGGTTGGCGATATTCTCGTTTACTATTATAAACAGGAGGGATTGCTGGTCCATCGCCTCTTAAAGATCCAGGACAGCCGCTATTTCTGCAAGGGGGATAACGCGCTCCGCTTGGAGGACGTGGACCGGGATGCGATTGTCGGGGCGGTGCAGCTGGAGCAGGACCCTCACCGCACACGAGAGTTCATCCAGCTGTCTCTCGATGTGAATGCGGTATTCTGCCATACGGGCTACAACCGGGCGAGGACGCTGCAAAGTGAAACATATCAGCTGTACCATACAAAATACTTAAGAAAAGAGGAAATGGCATGACCGTTGTGAAAAATAAAGAGATGGAGTACATTCAGGTGGACGAGAAGAGCCTGGTCATCTATGATCCGGACTTAGGCGACACGCATTTTATCGACGAGGTAGGGCAGAGTATTCTAAATCTCATGGATGAGGAAATAACCGTCGATGCGCTGGTGGAGACGCTCTCCCAGATGTATATTTCCGAGGGGGACGAAATCCGGCGCGACGTGGAGGCCTTTCTGAACGAGTTGATTGAGAAAAAGGTTGTCGTCGCCCTATGAGAATCCGCACTGCCTATATTGAGATCACCAATCAATGCAATTTTGATTGTGCCACCTGTTATAATCGCTCCGGTCGAAATCATGACACGCTTGAACTCTCCGCAACACAGATAAGGGAGATGGCGGCCCGCTTGACGGCGGAATTTGGATGCCAGAGAATCTTATTGGCGGGAGGGGAGCCCTGCCTGCATTCGCAGTTTCAAGAGATTCTGGGCCTTCGGGAAGAGTTCCCCCATGTTGAACTTGGCGTCGTGACGAATGGCAGCATCCAGGAGGAATGCCTCATCGAGCGCTATTTGCAGGATGAAAAGATGTCCGTTCAGGTGAGTTTGGACGGCTCCTGTGAGAGAGTCAACGCGAGAACGAGGGGCGCTGGCCACTTCCAACCCGCCCAGGACTTTATCCGGAGACTAACGGCAACAGGGAGGAGGCCGTTAGTCAAAATGGTGATCTCCAAGCTGAATTATGATGATGTCGAGGCATTTTTTCGCATGGTAGCGTCGCTCCGCGCCACGCCCGAGTATGCGTTCATCAACTGCAACGGCAACGCGGTGGAGGAGTGGAACAGCAAGACGATTTCGGCGCAGGAAAAGCTAAAAGTGATCCGGCTGATCGATAGGCTCAACCAAGAATTGGGCGTGGAAGCGTTTCTCCCTGTGTGCAGCAGCGGCTGCCCATTGTCAGAGCCTGACCCGGAGTATTCTGTGGCAATTAAAGTCGATGGAACCCTCCAGCCATGTCAGCTTCTGTACCATAACAAATATGCCATGGGAAACATTTTGTCGGACACAGAGGAGACAATTGAGAATGGCGCCGCGCGGATCGCGGAGCTCGTCATCCAGCGAGAGCAGACAGACTACGGCTGTTCCCGCTGTCTGCTCCACAGCGGCTGCAAAAAAGGGTGTATGGCTCTAGCGGATTACCGAAATGGCGATCCCCTGGACAGCGATGGAGACTGTGAATTTCGAAAAATTCAGTTCTTGGGGTTTGATCTTCCCAGAAGCCAACCGGGGAAATAAGGAGACGGCATATGGATTCGATGAAAATTATGGACTGTTTGGCGAGGACGATGGAGACGGATGTGGATACCCTGTTGCAGATGCCGCCGACGTCGGATCTGTCGAAAGCAGGCTTAGAATCAATCAAATTTATACAATTTATTGTCTTGCTGGAAGAAGAGATGGGGATCACCGTTCGGGACAGCGATCTGCTGGTATCAAATTTTAATACGCGGGAGAAACTGTTTGCCACATTGTCCAAGTATGAGGAGCAGAATACAGCGCTAAAAAAGTGTTTGGTGGTGGACTGCGACAATGTGCTCTGGCTTGGCGTTGCAGCGGAAGATGGGGTGGAGCAGATCCGAATCGAAGCGGAGCAGCTGCGGTTCCAAAACTTGCTGGTGGACCTGTATGAGCGGGGGGTGCTGCTATGCCTGTGCAGCAAAAATGACGGCGATATCCTTCAGCAAGTTTGGGAGGCACATCCCGATATGCCGTTAAAACGGCGTCATATCATTCGGGAGAAAGTGAACTGGAAAGATAAAGCGGACAACATCCGCGAGCTGGCCTGTGAACTGAATCTGGGGTTAGACAGTTTTGTATTCGTGGATGATCAGCCATATGAGTTGGGACTGGCCCAACTGTTTCTGCCACAGGTTGAAGTCGTACAGGCGGATTACGGCCACCCTGAGTTCATTGAATATGTGGCCAGCCTGTTCACAAACTTTGCTGCGTCTGGGGGCGTCAACAGGACGGAACTGTACCGGCAGCAGAAGGAACGGGAGAGAATGAAGGCCCGATTCTATACGCTGCATGAGTATAATGCGTACCTCCAAACGGAAGTTGACTGTCGCTTGGCGCGGCGGGAAGATTGCGACAGATTGTCAGAGCTTTCCATGAGGACCAATCAATTCAACTTAGCCCAGAGCCGCTACACGCCTGAAGATTTGTACCGGCTGCTGGAAGATCCGAACTATCATATTTTTTGTCTGTCCGCCAAGGACCGGTTTGGCGATATGGGGATTGTGGCCATGGCCGTCCTCCGGGAAGAGGCAGCCGACTGTGTGCTGGAAGGGTTGATGGTATCTTGCCGGGTATTTGGCCGCGGGTTTGAAACGATTTTGTTGGACACAGTCAAACAGGCGGCGGGGACGAAAACCCTGCGCGGACGCTATATAAAAAACGCAAAGAACGCCAGATATGAAGCGTATTACCCAGATAACGGAATTTTAACATTGTAATCTTGAATAGCCAAAAAAGTTTGCGCAGGAGCTGCCCTAAAACTATGAATTCTTGAATTCATAGTTTTAGGGCAGCTCCTGCGGTCTTTTAGAGAAACGAATCGTATTTGCCGGGGATTACGCAATGTATAGAATTTACATTGACAAAGAGGAATTTGTGTAGTAAAATTAATTAAATATCATATAAATAAATTGATGTGAAAATAATAAAACGTTAATTATACAACAATAAGGGGCTGCTTTTATGGAATTGACAGTGTTGGTCAACCAGTCCAGCTTGTTCAAGGAAGTGTTGACGGAGGTCTTTGACGTTTTGTATCGCTATTCCTATGAGAAGCTGCTGGACAAGGAGAGAGCGCAGTCGGTGTTGCACGCGGCGATTCTTACGGCCTATGACAACGCGAAGCCATTTATGG